>JAKATY010000004.1 GCA_021827955.1 Microcaldota archaeon
CTCCACGCCTTTTGCAAAGCGGGATTCGGTTTGCCCTCTGCGGCTTTCATTCGCATTACTCGCCGCATCGAATGTTCTTTCTTTTCCTGCCGGTACTAAGATATTTCAGTTCCCGGCGTGCGCGCGCCCTTGCGGGCGCAATTCGGCAATCCTGGGTTCAGCGTCCGACTTGCGACTACCCCAGGCTTATCGCAGCTTGCCACGGCCTTCGTCGCGGTTATAGCCTAGTCATCCTCTAGGTGGCTTAAAATTTAATGTAAGCCTCTTCTCCTCAAATCCATCGTACAAAGCACGATTTCACAAATACGATGCAAGACAGAGCAATAGCTCTCATGTGTACTTTCATCAAGCCTTAAAAAAGCGCTCTTAAATACAGAAAGGACTTTACTCAGATATTCCGTCCATGCAAGCACCGCATCTAATAGTTTATTAACAAAGATTTAAATACGTTGCGCACTTCCGCATGCATACGATACCTGCAAGGCATTTTTTTCAAAAAAGGACAGAGCGAAATTCCGCATCCTCAAGGCAAAGTTAGACGGAAAACGAATGCGCGCAAATTTTATCGGCGTAAATAAATTGCATGCCCCCTCTTATAAGCTTTGCAGCAGAGACTCTCTCCAACTCTAAGCTTAAAAGCGAGGGAGGTGTGTCAATGGCGAACATAACAATAAGCAATAATACGCATCCGATTCTTGGCATGCAGGAGGTGGAGTACGTGGAAAGGAAGGGCATAGGGCATCCCGACAGCCTCATAGACGGCATAGTAGAGAGCGCCGCCGTGGAGCTGTCAAAGGAATATATGAACAAAGCCGGAGCGGTGCTGCATCACAACATAGACAAGGGCCTCATAGTCGGAGGCGCATCAGAAGTGAGCTACGGCGCAGGCAGGATAACAAAGCCCATAGAGGTAATAATAGCAGGCAGGGCGACACGCGAGTTCGAAGGCATAAAGATAGACGTTGACGAGATAGTCAAAGGAGCAGCGGAAAAATATCTTAAGGAGAACACCAGGTTTCTTGAAGTAGACAACGAGGTAAAGATCTATTCGAAGGTGCTCAGCGGCTCGCAGGGCCTCAACGATGTATTCAAAAGGAGGAAAGACGTCCCGCTTGCGAACGACACCTCTTTCGGAATAGGGTTCGCGCCCCTGACCGAGACCGAGAGGCTTGTGCTGGAGACGGAGAAGTTCCTTAACAGCAAGGACTACAAGTCGAAGATGCCGATGACAGGAGAGGACATAAAGGTAATGGGGGTAAGAGTAGGGAACAAGATCGCGCTGACGATTGCGATAGCGTTCGTCGCGCAGTTCATAGGGAGCAAGGAAGAGTACGAGAGGGCAAAGGAGAACGTCATAAAAGACGTGGCAGGCAATGCGAAAAAATTCACGGGAAAGGAGGTGGAAGCGTTTGTGAATTACGGCGACCCGAAGGAAGGCGACGATATCTACATAACTAAGTCCGGCCTGAGCTGCGAAAGCGGAGACGACGGGCAGGTAGGAAGGGGCAACAGGGTCAACGGGCTGATAACTCCTTTCAGGAGCATGAGCCTTGAGGCTGCGGCGGGAAAGAACCCGCTGAATCACGTGGGCAAGATCTACAACGTGCTTGCCGGTGAGATCGCGAACGACGCGGTAAAGCTCTATCCCAACATAAAGGACTGCTCTGTCTCTGTAGTGTCGCAGATAGGCAGGCCCATAAACGATCCAAAGCACCTCAATATCTCGATAAGCGTGGAGGATCAGGGCAAGTTCGAGCTCACGAAGAAAAAGGTAAAAGAGATAGCCGAAGACTATCTAGAGAACATAAGCTACATAACCAATGAGATAATAGCGGGCAAGCACGCAATGTTCTGAAGCGTTGGCACTGCATAAGATTCAGCGAGGCAAGCTATGCGCGCAGTTCCACGAATTCGTTAAGCAGAACTGTCGCATACGAGCCTGAAGGAAGCGAGAAGCGCAGCAGCGCGCTGCCCGATTCCTCCTTGCTGCCGAAGCCGATATACGGGGCGAATAGCGGCCTCAACGTTCCCTTGCTTGCCACTCCGGGCAATTTTCTGGTATTGAACGATTCAGGAGTTATCCCCATCTCTTCAAGAAGCATTTTTTCGAATTCGCTGAGCTCTTCTTTTTTTGTATCATAGCCTATCACGTTCCCAAGGGGGAACACGCTGTCTCCCCTCTTGGAGCCATTTACGTGACCAGAGCCAATGCTGCCAAGCGAATACGTGCGCTGCAGATCCGGAAAGCCGTAAGCGTTGGTTCCGCAAACCCTCTCCCCAGCCTGCGCTTCAATCAACCCAGCGTTTACCCTTTCTTCCAGCGCTTTGTTGAAAATATAGCTTTCCACCGCATGAACGAACATCAGGAGCATCTGCCTTGGCAGCGAACGGAGCGCTCCAGCATAGTCGTCATGAGACCTTGCAAGTTTGGAAAGCATGAGCCTCTCGTATTTCATGCGCCGTGGAAAATAATCTAGCGCGTCAGAAAAATCCCATTCTTTGGAAAGCCTTGTGCGCGCTTCTATCCCCTCTTTTTCTATTTCCCCAGAAGTTCCAGTAAGATACTCCATGGCAGCTGACTTGAAATCTTCATTGAGGATGTGCAGTCCTATCTCTACATTATTTGATCGTGTGCCAAATCTTTGCGGGCCATAATAGTTGGGGAATTTTCCCCCGAGCTCGTCGTTTATCTCTCCTATGCTTTCGTAGTTTTCTATCCCGCGCACAGAAATCGTAAACCTGTTGCCGAGAAGATCGCCAAGCTTTATCCCGGAAGCGCTTTTCCACGCGCCGTTTATCGAGATATCTTTTATGTGCAGGCCCGATATTGCGGCAGGCTCCGCGCCGAAGACGCTGCAGAGCTGCGTAGTGAGGGCTATCCTGTCCTTTGTGCCTGCAAAGCCTATGGCTTTCGTTCCGCGGTTGCATGCCCTTGCTATCTCCCTCAATGCCTGCATGGTATTCCAGTTCCTTTTTTGCATCACGAACACGGCGAACTTCCCTTCTTCGGAGAAGTTCGCATCTATGCCTTTTGCGGATTCGTCGCCATAGCGCTTTCCCGCTTCAAGCACGACGCCGGAGCCCGAAATCTCTTCTACGACAAAGTCCTCAGGCTCCGCCTTTATCGAGCCTCGCGCTCTTGCTTTTGTCCCTGCTCTTTTGTTCTTCAACTCCACGCAATTCATTTTTTGTAAGCCAATAGTCAAAAATATTCACTAAAGTTTAAAATAATTGCCGCAAAATACTTTAGCAGGTGGACTTATGGAAGAAAACGAAGGAGTGCCCAAAGTGGAGTTTAAGAAGTATGAGCTGAAGCCGTTGCCTTACACTCTCGATGCGCTGGAGCCGTACATAAGCAAGGATCTGCTGGACATACACTACAACGGCCATCACAAGGGCTATGTCACTGGCGCGAACAACCTGCTTACGAGATACGAAAAAGTGATCAAGGGCGATGAAGGCAGCTACGACCTGCAGGGAATCATAAGGCCTCTTGTGTTCAACGTGAACGGCAACAAGCTGCACACGATGTTCTGGAACAACATGGCGCCCACAGGAAAAGGGGGGAGCAAGCCTGGAGGAAAGCTGGCAGACCTGATAGACAGGCAGTACGGCAGCTTTGAAAAGTTCAGGAAGGCTTTCACGGATGTTGCAAATTCCCTTCTAGGCACGGGATGGACGATACTGTATTACGACAAGGAAACGGAAAACCTGAATATTTCTACGGTTGAAAACCACTTCATGAACCACATAGCCGAAATGCCCGTGCTGCTGATAGTCGACGAATTCGAGCACGCGTATTACCTGCAGTACAAAAACAAGAGAGTAGACTTCATAACAGCGTGGTGGAACCTGGTCAACTGGGACGATGCGGAGAACAGGCTCAGAAAGCTCTGATTTTTTATTTTCCATGGGCAAAACGGGCAGGAGTGCTCTGCCCTTTTTTTATTGCGATGCGCAGCTTATGCTCTCTCTATCTTCATTATCTCTTCGAGCAGCTCCTTCTCTTCGTCTCCTAGTTCGCCCGCCATCTCCCCTTTAAGGAGCTGGTAGTCTCCTTCGCTTATCCTCGTGTAGAGTATCTGGTTCTCCTCAACCTGCCTGCCGAAAGTCGGCTCGTTCATCGATATGGCTACCATGTCCCCTCTCTTCGCTGAAGGCAGCGCCTGCCCCTCGTTCTGCACCCCTTTTATCTTACCTATGACTTTGCCGTCCTCGCCTATCATAGTGTAATTGGGCCGTATGCTTCCGGCCAGCACCTTGACTCCGAATATCGCGGGATGCGAGGCTCTGAAGCACGAATTTGGCAGCACCTCTATTTTGCCCGGAAGCGTGACTCTTTCCTCTATGCTTTTCATCCTGTCCTTCCTTTTCTCGTCAAGCAGAAGCTTGTAGTCTTCTATAAGCTTGTATATCACTTCGCCGCGTATGATCTTTACGTTGCTGTCCTTTGCGCTCTCCTCCGCGTCTTCGTCCACCTTCACGTTGAAGGCTATGATCACGGCGCTAAGCGGGTCCGTGGCATTCATCGAGAACGCGTTCGCCACGTCGTTTTTCGTCACGTTGCCTATGCCTTTCCTGCTTATCTCAAGGCCGTTCTCATGGAAGAGCTTTGTTATCGCTTCAAGCCCGCCTATCGAGTCTGCCTTGACGATCACGCCCTTCTTGTCCGTTTCGAAGACGCTGCTCAAGTCCCCTTTTATCTCCTCCTCATAGCCGCTGCCCGTTACCTGCAGAATCGGCGATCCCGGCATCGCATCTTCAAGGCCGTTCGCGCTTATCCTTATGCCAGAGGCAGCGCTTACTTCATCGACGTTGACGAATCTGCTCTTCGCGTCGCGCAGCTCCGAAAGCGCAGCAGGCTTCAGTATCGCCTTTACCTTCGTGACTGCGACGCCTGACGGCACCGCAAACGCTATCGTGTCATTCACTTTCAGCGTGCCGTCGTAGAGTATGACGTCTATCACGCTCCCCAAGCCCTTGACCTCTTTCCTTTCGAGTATGCTGCCTTTCGCAGGTCCTTTTACCTCTATAGTGAGCCTCGCCTCGAGAAACCTCTGCGCCAGGCCCGCGACTAGCATAAGGAGCTCGGCTATGCCTTCGCCTGTCTTCGCGCTTACGGGCACTATCGCTATCTCCTTCTGGAAGCTCTTTATCTCGTTGTACATGTTGCTTGAGAATCCGAGCTCGCTGAGCCTTCCCTCGATTTCGAAGACTCTGTTGTGC
Source organism: Microcaldota archaeon (assembly GCA_021827955.1). GTDB lineage: Archaea > Micrarchaeota > Micrarchaeia > Micrarchaeales > Micrarchaeaceae > JAKATY01. Next base: position 5,227 of record JAKATY010000004.1, read on the forward strand.
AGCTCCTCCTCTATACCTGCGCTTTGCTTCTTAAGCGCCTCTGCCAAAGACATGCTGCCGCTGTTGATCCAGCCGTTTATCAAGTCAATCTTGTTCGCTGCCAGTATGAACGGCGTCCTGTAGCTTTTGAGTATCTCTATCGCTTCTACCGTCTGGGGTTCGAATCCTTTAGAGACATCGACAACGACTATTGCCATGTCGGAGATGCTGCCTCCTCTTCTCCTGAGGCTTGTGAAGGCCTCGTGGCCCGGAGTGTCTATGAATAGCAATCCCGGTATCGTGAGCTTTATGCCCATCTGCTCGATAAGCTTGCCTCCTATCCTGTCAATTACGCTTATGGGCACCTCGCTCGCGCCTATGTGCTGCGTAATGCCTCCCGCTTCCTTTGAAGCTATTACGGTGCTCCTTATCTTGTCAAGAAGCGTCGTCTTGCCGTGGTCTACGTGGCCCATTACGCTTATTATCGGCTGCCTTATCATGCGATTACCCAAAAGCAAGAATTTGCGTACAGCAGGCAAAGAATTTTGATAAGGATTGCTTGCGCAAAATATTTAGTTGCGCGTCATGATTTTCAAATCCTCTGCGTTGTCAAAAAGAAGGCTTCCACAGCGCTTTTTCCCTGATTATGAATCTCTGCCCTTCTTCTATTCCGTTTGGCAAGGCGATGCGCCTGTCAAAGAAGAGAGGCACAGAGGAGCCCCACAGGATCTTCCTTCCGTATTCCTCGTTTATCTCTTGCACAGTCTCGCTGCTCGCGGCGGGCAGCAGTTTGTAAGCAGCATCAACAAAGGCCCAAAGCGCTTCCTTCTTCGAAGCCCTTGCCTTGTTCTCCACAAATCCGTAAGCGAATTCCTGCGCCGCATCCTCCTCCATGTCAAGCACTATTATTTTGTTCTCGAGCTGCGTTGCGGCGGCATAGCATACTGCAACATTCTCCATAAAGTATGTGCTCCCATACACTTTTTCGTATACCTCCTTCTTCTCCTCTATCTTGAATATTTCCGGCTTGTCCTTCCTAATCAACAGTGTAAAGAGCTCTTCGCCTTCGCGCCTTGCTAAATCCAGCACCCTTGCTCTTGCAGGCAAGAAATTTGCAACCATCTAAACCCATTCCCACTCTTACGATTAATTGATTTGCCGATATTATATAAATATTTTTCGCGCAGAATCTATGCGTGAAGCTTGCGCAGCAATCTGCGCAATTTTCTGGCGAGGCGGGTGGATAAGAGCAAAAATCGCGCCGCAAAGAACTTTGTGGAAGTGGAGTGCGACAGCATAACGCTTTATGCACAAAGGGTAAGCGAAATAATCCCAAAAAGCGAAAGCGATTACCGCTCTTCAGGGTTTGTGCTGAAGAGCTCGGTAGAGCGCTGCCTCCAGCTCATAAGCGACAAGCAGATAAACATACTTTACGCGCTATACTCGGGCACATTGAGGATCAACGGCGATTATGAGGCTTTGCTTAGGTCTTCAAAGTTTTTCGACAGCGCGCTCCTGCAAAAGGTAAAATCGCGGAAGAGCCTGAGGAACAACTTGGTGCACAATTACGTCGAGGGGGAATTTGATTCCGAGGTATTCGAGCACGCGAGCGATTTAAGCGATGTCGCGGAGTTTGTTGCGCGCGCCAAAGAGCTGTCCGATTCAAGGAGATAAATGAGCCGGCGCAAAAGCTTTAGTGCGCTTAGGAGCTCGCGGCAGTGGAGTTGTAAATAATCCTGAATATCCTAGTATCAGAATTTGCGTACACGAGCCTGAGCGATGCCCTGCTGTTGTCCCATGTGCACGCGTTGTAGTCGCACATTATCAGGAACTTGAATATGTTGCTTGACAACAGCTTAGGCCCTAGTATTTCCGCTCCAGTTATGTTTCTGCCGCTGTATGAGATCATGAGCGTGTAGTTTAGCGTGTTGCTTGCCTGAGAGGCAAACAGCGTGTAGTTGTAGTTAGCGGAATTGTAGAAGAGCACGCGGCTTATCTCATAGAAAGGCATGCTCTTGGAAAGGCTCACGTACGCCGCCGCTTTCTCCGTTGTGTTGGGCAGCAGCGTTATGAGCATCTTGGCGCCCGCGCCGTATGTGGAGCTGAAAGAATAGAGCGTGGAGCTGCTGTTGACATGTGTTATCGAGACGTTTGAAAGAAGGTCTATGCCGTATTGCGTGGCGTTTTTCACAAGCCCCTCCTGCGCTATGCCCCCAAGCTCGTCGAACCAGTAGCTCCTTGCCACGAGGTAATCGGGCTTGCCGATGCTGTAGAAATACTGCGGATCGTTGCTGGTGTTGAACAGGAAGCTGTTGAAGTAGTATATGCGCGTGCTGTTTTCTCCAGCTACGCTGTCCATGTAGCTCTGCCTCTGCGCCCACGCCTCGACCACGCTGCCATCAGGCCAAAGGGTTATCACCGTAGCGTTTGAAGGCGTGTTGTTCTTCATCCACGCCATGGCCTGCAGGAACAGGGGATTGATGCCGTCGGCCTGCGTAGCGGTATAAGACTGGTAGCCCGCCATGTATATGTTGAATATCAGCAGCGCGACGATGAAGCCTATGTAGACCTTGTTTAAGTCGAGCCTCTTCTTTGCTACTCCTATTAAGCCTTCAACTATAACGTAAGCAAGTATAAGGTTCACTATGACCGCGCTTAGCACTATCACGTTGAAGCTGTGCGTATTGAGCGCCGGAGAAACCTGCGTTATAGCAAAGTATATTACCAGCACGTCGAAAAGCGCAACGGTCACTGCGAGAAGCTTGGCGCTGGTTATCATGACACCTTTAGTAAGCCTGTATATTGCGTAGACTGCATAAGCGGCGAAGAGCGCTATAGGGAGCGAGACCAGGGAGTTCCACCTTATCGCGCCGGCCTGCAGGTAAGCCGTCACGAAGAAATACGCCAAAAGCACGATGAACGCCGCGCTCATTGCTATCCTTATCCCCTTGATTTTGTGCTCGTATGCTTTGCCGAGCTTCATGCCGAGGAAGAGGAAGATGAGAAGCCCAAGCGGCGCGAGGAAGAGCTGCACGTTGAAGCTGCCAAAAAGGAATGCGAACGAAGGCCTCTGCAGCTCCTGTGTTGTTATGCCTACAGCGGTGTTTATGACGGAGCTCTTGCTCGCATTGGGATTATTGAGGACGTTTGTGGGCACAGAGAAGCCGCCTCCTCCTATTATGCCGTCAAAAGCGGACCCCATGGTCGCATCTACCACTATCACAACCAGAACCGCAAGTATTGCAAACAGCGCAAGGCGCGACGCGGGAGTCGAAAGCCTAGAGACGATCTTCTTGTAGTATATAGTGAACAGCGCCGCGCCAAACAGCAGCGGCACATAAAGCCCAACGAAGCCTATGCCTGAGAGGGTAATTCCTCCATAAGCAAGGTGCGCGTACACGTATGCGTGCTCCAGCAGAAAGGCGAAGCCCAGGGCGATGGTAAGCACGAAGCTCTTGCGCATGAGCTTCTCGTTTCCCGCGACGAAGCTGTAAGCCAGAAGCAGCACAACCGCAAGCAGATACGTTGCGACAACATACGGGGAGCCAGACCAGACTATTATGCCCAAGCTGAGGACTATCGCGGAGAGCGCAGCGTATGTATATTCCCTTTTCTTCCTCTCTTCGTTCAGGGCTGCAAGCATGAATATTATCGCGACTATCGCGAACAGGCTTATGAAGCTGTCTCCTCTGTAAACAAGAGCTGCGGTCCTTGCTATGTTGCCGCTTGAGACAGCAAGGAAGAGAGCAGCAAGCAGGCCGAAGCCCTTGCTGTTGAGCAGGTAGCGCGCCGCAAAATATATCGCGATTACCTCAAGCACTCCAAAGAGCACAGGCATAAGCCTCATGACCTGGAGTATGCTAAATCCAAAGTAGCGCAGTATGAAGTAGCCCGCGGTGCTGAACCAAGTAGTGCCCGGCTCCTCGCCTCGCACGTTGTGCCATGGAAAGCCGGAGAGGGGGCTGTAGTCCTGCACAATGAAATGGTGCGCCACCGCGTTTTCTACAGCGGTGTAGAAGTAGAAGCCGTCAGGCTCGAAAAGCCCCTGGTACTTCAGCATGCCGACGCGCATGAATACAGCTATCGCTATTATTACGAGGAATATCGCCAGGAAGACATACCTGTTGTCAAGAGCAGCGAAGATATCTTTCCCCTCTTGGCGCGGCGCTTTTGCATGCGCCTTAGCGGTGTTTTCTGCTTTGTGCTCTTGGGGCTCTTCATCGGCGGGGTTCGCCGAGGCGGCAACCGCGCCGGGATTTGCTCTTGAATTATCAATATCCATTAAAACATCGCCGTTCAAATCTGCTTTCAAAATAATAATGCTCGGTACAAGGACCGCACGCATTTATGCCAAAATGTTAAATGAAGGCGCAGTGCGTGCCAATAAGGGATGGAAAGCGCAAACTATAAAATACGTAATGTAGCGCCTGCCTATTTTACAGAAATAGGCCTCTCCCTTATCAGGCTCCTGTCGCTCCTAAACAGCTTGAATCTCTTCGGCTTCAGCTCCTTCACTATGTAGCTGAAAACAGCGTCAGGATCCGCTTCGCTGCCGCACGTGTAAACGTCAAGCGTGGCATACTCTCCTTCAGGCCATGTATGCAATGATATATGGCTTTCCTCGAGCAGCGCTATTATCGAAACCCCACCCTCGAAGCCGTTAACGGGCTGGAATTTCTTGATCATAGTGTCAACTATATGTGCATTGCCTATCTCTGCCGCTCTCCTTACCGCCTCCTCAAGCCTTAGATCGGAGGTAAGGTTCGAATGGGGCACTCCGTAAAGGTTTCCGTATACGTGCTTGCCTATTATTACTCCCTCGCTCCTGTCGCACTTGATTGCCTGCTTCTGCCGCGTCGCGCCCGCATGGGCGTTGCTTTCCTTCTGCGCGTTTGCCGCGCTTTCCAAATCGACGTATTCTGCCATATTGATCGGATAGGTATATTATTGCAACAATACTCTTAAAAAATTATTCCCAAAATTGCCGTATTTTTCCAACGAAAAGCCATTCGACTAAAGGGAGCATGACTATAGGATGCATTATTTTACTGTAGTAAAACAACAGATACTAAAGTAAACACTCCAAAAAATAGCGCGGAGTTGCAGCATGCTGAAGGATTAAGCCGTGCTTATCTGTTGTGAGTCAGGTAAGCGCGCAAATCAGCATGCACTCTACTCGAAGTTTCTTTTCTTGTAAATAGAGAGCGAGAATGGGTATCCTTGCTCCTTCTCCCAGCCGCTGCGCAGCCTTCCCTCTTCGTCAAGCATGCGCAAATTTAGCTTTATGAAAGGGCCAATTCTCCTTATCACTTCCTTGCTGCCCTTTTCCTTCATCTCTTCAGTTATCCCAGACAGGAAGTCTATCTCGTAAGGCGACCTGACTATCCTGTCCATGTTTTCGGTGAACTTCACCTCTATGTTGCCAAAGCGGTCAAGCTTGGCATCCGGGTCTATTTTAAAGCCGTTCACGAATATTTTTATCTCCTCGCCATTTGGATACTTCAGCGGTGTTTTAAGGAAAAGCAGGTCTTTGCTTTCAGCATAAACCCAGCCAGAAATCGGAAACTCCATCGCACGCAGCCTGAACAGGTTGTTTCCATGCACTTCAAGCCTCGAAGCAGATTCGCAGATTTCACTTTCAATCCTGCGATGCAGCTCTTCCTCTTTTGAGGCTTGCGGCTGCGTTTCAAGCCTAAGCATGCTCTCATTGCCGTACAAGCCTTCTGCGTAGTTGTCAAGATTTGGCTGGCTTGACCCTAGCTTGTCGCGATTCTTAGTATAATACATGCGCCTCCACCAAGCAAGCAGTAAAATACACTAATACAATACAATAGTACAATACGTGTTCTATATTTTCTCATATTTATACCTTTCTTGCCACATTCAAAGAAAGCTGTGGCCAAAGTGCCGCTTAAGAGTTTCAAATTGAGGCAAACACGGAATAACGCACGAGGAGTAACGAACAGAGAAAGAAGTTCTTTTATAAAAACTTTTTTACAGGTATTGCCCTGCTACAAACTACTAAATACCTTTCTTTTGAAAGTATACACAGGCAAAATGTTTAAGTGATAGAATGAAGAGTCTAAGTGCAAAGAGGATAACCGCTATGATAGCGGGAGCGGCTTTGTTAGGTGTGGGGCTTGCGTTCTCAGGTCCTGTTTCTTTCAGCAGCGTTCCCATAATAAGCAACACCGGCCAACCCGTAGTGCAGGTGGTACTCGGCTCTGGGGCAAAACCTACAGATTATGTCGCAGCGGCAAACATTGCAGCGGCAATCGGAAACCTTGCATTCACGACAACTCCGGTAACGGCAAGTGTAAACGCTACACAGGCACAGAGTGTGCTTCACGTCAGCGTTTCTTCGCCAACGTATTCGCTTAAAAATCAGCAGGTATGGCTTAACGAAAGTGCAAGCGGCCTGACAAGCGGTTCGTACGGATTCAGCGCATTGATCGGTTCAGTACTCAACGGCGGAGTCCAGTTGGGCTCATTGCAGAACACAAAGACTCTGCAGAGCGGATCTTCGCAGCAGTACGCGTATCCGGAAGTGGAATCGACTTCGGTAACACCGGCGCCAAGCCCGTACACGGGCGTGACGTTCGTTCCGGTTTCTACTTCGGTTGTCGCATCTAACAACGGAGGCGGAGTAAGTTTCTCCACGTTCCAGTTA
>JAKATY010000048.1 GCA_021827955.1 Microcaldota archaeon
GAACTGGTTAAAGAAGATATACCATCTTGTAACCCAGCGCGCATTTGCCTATGAAAATGCGCACGTCGAATGGATTGATGCGAACATAGGGAGCAAGATAAACATGAAGTACCCAAGCGTTTTCCTCAAGGAAGAAGGAGCGTCGGGGGAGATACTCTCCATAGCCGTTGCAGGCGATTCGCAGATACAGGACAGCGGAGGGAAGGTCTACCATCTTGCTCCAAACACGACCTCAAAGATAATCTCGAAAAGCGTTTCGAAAGGCACAGGCCTTACCACTTTCCGCGGGCTGGTCCATATAGATGAGAGGGCGAGAAATTCGAAGTCCACTGTGAGATGTGACACCCTGCTGCTTGACGAGAATGCCAGGTCTAACACCCTGCCTTACAACGAGATCTACGCTAACGACGCCACGGTGAGCCACGAGGCAAAATTCGGCAAGATAGGGGATGAAGAGCTGTTCTACCTGATGTCAAGAGGATTGAGCGAGGAGGAAGCGGTTACGCTGATCGTGTTGGGCTTCATAGAACCTCTTGTGAAGGTGCTTCCTCTTGAATACTCCTTGGAGCTGAAAAGGCTGATAAAGCTTGACACGACAAATTCTGTAGGCTAAATGCGATTCTCTGGTGCTGCAATGACGATGGAGGAAATTAGCTATTCTGAAAATGCCGGAAGCCTGGACGAGATATACAAGAAGCACAGGCTCCACGCAGAGTCAGAGATGAGCAGCATACTCTCCTCCACATACAGCACCCCGCAAGGTGCATTCGAGGATTTCGTAGAAGAGGCGGAGAAAAAGCTTATGTTCAATTTCGATGCGTTTGTAAGCAGGAGCGGGCATTCGTTAAGCAGCGATCTCATATCCATCTCTTCAAGCAGGAAAAGCAAGCCCCAAGCGGCAGATTACATGCAGCTTACGCAAGCTGATGACGGATACCTGCGCATGATTGGCGAAAGGGCAGACAAGCGGATAAGAATAGAGATCAAAGAAGGCGAAGCAAAAAGCCTTTCCATTGCGCTTGCTAATTTCAGGGCGCCTCTTGTATCGAAAATCGAGATAATATTGAGAAAAAACGCAAAGCTGAAGCTGTTCGCCATGTTCGTATCAGACCAGAAAAAAGACTCGTTGAACGCCTCTTCAACTAGCATCGTGGCTGAAAAGGGCGCTTCCGCAGAAATAAACATGCTGCATAATGAGGATGCGTATACCTACGCCATGCATTTTTCTAGCACGAGCCTTGATCAGGACTCGCATGTTTCTTTCAATTCAGCATATGTAGGCTCGAAAAGCTGCATAGCAAGGAATTACGCTTCTTTGCGCGGAGAGCGCTCAAGCTTCAGCCTGAGCTCGTCTTTGGCGATGTCCAAGGAGCAGAAATTCGACATCTTCAATTCGTCTTCAAATTCAGGAGCGGGCAGCTCGTATTCCGGCGATGCGCATGTAATACTTTCCGGCAGCAGTTTAGGCTTTGTAAAAGATATGAGCGGAATTGCGCCAAATGCAAAGGGCGCAAACGCGTACATAAAGGAGCGCGCGATAGTGGTAGGAGCAAGAGCGCGCATCAGCATGCTGCCGGACATGTCGATAAACGAAAACGACGTAAAGGCGACGCATTCTGCCGCCTCCGCTCCGATAGACGAGGAGAATCTGTTCTACTTGATGTCAAAGGGCATATCGCGCAGCGTAGCAGAAAGCATGATCCTTGAGGGGTTCATAGCGGACAATCTTTCAAAGATACAGGATCCGATTGCGCGTTCGATAATCCTTTCGCATCTTCATGAGAAGGTATTATCAGGAGAATTTGGAAAGGTGATAGAGACGAGCTCTGCCGGCGCGTGGGCAAACGCAAGCAGCAGCAAGGAAATGTTTGACGGCAGTTCAAAATATTCCGGACAAGAGGCGGAGCAGGCATCTTTGTCGGGCATTTGATAGAGTGTGTTACCGTTGATCGAAATTAAAAGTAAAAACAAGAATAAAAGTGGCGAAGTGGTATTATGATTCTGGAACTGAAAGATCTGCATGTGCAGGCAGGCGGGAAGGATATCCTAAAAGGAATAAACCTCAAGGTAAAAGAGGGAGAATTTCATGTGCTGATGGGCCCGAACGGAGCAGGCAAGACTACCTTGGCACGTGCGATAATGGGATATCCCAGCGCGAAAATAACAGGAGGCAGCATACTCGCTGACGGCAAATCAATAAACGATCTGGGACCTGACAAGCGCGCCAAGCTGGGCCTTTTTATGCAGTTTCAAAATCCTGTGGAGATAGAAGGTGTGGGGTTCGTGAATTTCGCGAGGTCCGCCAAGGAGGAAATAAACGGAAGCGTCAACATGAAGGAATTCATGGATGCGATAAGGGATTATTCGGATAAGTTAAAATTCTCCGGAAGTATAATAGGAAGGAACCTGAACCAGGGTTTCTCCGGTGGCGAAAAGAAAAAGGCTGAGATACTGCAGCTAGCGCTGCTAAAGCCAAAGATCGCGGTACTCGATGAGCCGGATTCCGGGCTCGACATAGACTCGCTGAAGAACGTCGCAGAGGTAATAAACGAAATCTATGAAAAGCAGAAGATGGGCCTTCTTGTCATAACGCACTACAACAGGATACTCTCTTACATGAAGCCCGAATTCGTGCACGTGCTTTACGAAGGAAAAATAATCGAGAGCGGAGGGCCGGAGCTCGTAAACAAGCTTGAAAAAGGCGGTTATTCCGAGTTTGCGCAATTGAATTCCAAAGCGCAACCAGGCGAGGAGCGAAAGGAAAGCAGTTAATATCTGAATGCATAAATCAACAATACGGAAGTTGAAAATGTTTCTTTGCTCCAAAGAAAAAGTCAAAGCAAGCAAGGAGGCGATAAGATGACGATGATAAATCCAGGAAAAATAAAAAAAGATTTCCCAATATTCCGCGTGAAAGTCCACGGCAAACCTCTTACTTATCTAGACAGCGCCGCTACTTCGCAGAAACCGATGCAGGTAATAGATGCGATCTCTAATTATTACAGGACATACAACGCGAACATACACAGGGGTATATATGAGATATCAGAAAAAGCCACCGAAGCTTATGTCGAATCGAAGAGAAAGGTAGCAAAGCTGATAAACGCCAAGGGTATAGAGGAGATAGTATATGTAAGGAATACTACGGAAGCGATAAATCTCGTTGCTCTTTCCTGGGCGGAACAGAATCTCAAGAAAGGGGACGTCGTCCTTATAACAGAGATGGAACACCATAGCAATATAGTGCCATGGCAGCTTCTCGCGAGAAGGAAGGGTATCTCTTTCAAGTATGTAAGGATTAACAGCGCTAAAGACGGGCTAGACATGGAAGACTTCAAGGAAAAGCTCGAGGAATACAGGCCAAAGCTTGTGTCCGTGGTGCACGCTTCAAATGTTCTTGGAACTATAAACGATGTAAAGTCTATTGCCCGCTCTTCTCACAAGTACGGAGCAAAAGTTCTGGTGGACGGCGCGCAATCAGTTCCGCACATGAGAGTAGACGTTTCTGAAATAGGATGCGATTTTCTCGCGTTCTCTGGCCATAAAATGCTGGGACCCGCAGGCATAGGCGTGCTTTATGCAAGATCAGATATATTGAATGAAACAGAGCCCATGTTCGGAGGAGGCGACATGATAAAGGACGTAAGCCTCAACTCTTCTGTTTGGAACGACCTGCCATGGAAGTTTGAAGCCGGAACTTCCAACATAGAAGGAGGCATAGGGCTGGGTGCCGCAGTGGACTACCTCTCAAAATTGGGGATGCAAAGCATAAGGAAGCACGAAGAAGAGCTCACAAGGTACGCGCTGAATTCTCTTTCTGAGATAAAAGGAGTAAAGGTCTACGGCCCCGGGATAAAGAACGTAAACGACCGCGTGGGCGTGATATCCTTCTCGCTGCAGGGGGTGCACTCGCACGACATCGCAAGCATATTCGACAGGGAAGGCATAGCGATACGCGCAGGCCACCACTGTGCAATACCTCTCGTGCGCGGGGTGCTGGGAGAGCCTTCGCTTTCACGAATGAGCTTTTACATATACAACAGCGAGAGCGACATAGACAGGGCGGCATCTGCGATACTAAAGGCGAAAGAAATATTCAAGATGGTGTGATAGATGGACAACTTATTTGCAGAGCAGATAATATCAAATTACGAGCATCCGCACAACAAAGGCAAGATAGCAAACCCTACCGTAACGCAGCACGAGTTCAATCCTACTTGCGGGGATGAACTGACTCTTTACCTCAAGATAAAGGACGGCAAGATCTCTGACGTGAAGTTTGAGGGGGACGGATGCGCCATAAGCATGGCTAGCGCAAGCATGCTCACCGATCTGGTCAAAGGCAAGAGCCTGGCGGAGATAGAAAAGATGGGCGTCAAGGACATAATAGACCTGATAGGCCTTGATCCCGGTCCCGCGAGGCTTAAGTGTGCAACACTTTCACTGCGCACGCTGAAGGAAGCCGTATTCATAAGCGAGCACAAGAAGCCGGACCTCGCCACAAAGCAGCTCTAGGGCTTTTGAACTCGTAGCTGCCGCAAGCAAGCGCGGTTTCAACCCAGCGCAATCTCTATCCTCTTGTTGTGAGAACCCTTATTCTCAAATTTCGCAAGCACAAGCTTGCCGACTTCCTTAGTATTCGAGACATGCGTTCCTCCATCCATCTGCATGTCAAAACCCTCTATCACTATTACCCTTACCTCTTCCATGCTTTCGAGCAGCCTCCTACCCGGCTCTGTCCTTGAAAGGTTCTCTATGCCCAAAGCTTCCTCCTTTTTCAGGATCTTCGGATAGACTTTTCTTCCTTCATCTATGACCTTTTGCGTATCCTCCAGTATCTTTGCCGCTGCCTCCCTGTTCATCTCGGGCAAGTCGAAATCAACCCTTGCCCTGTCATCATATATCTGGCCTCCTGTTATGGACCCTGCCTTCCGCTTTTCCATCACCGCGTCGAGCAGGTGTATCGCGGTATGCAGCTTCATGTGCATGTATCTTTTGTCCCAGTCTATCGCGCCGTGGATTTTGTCTCCAGGCTTTGCATCCGCTTCTCTATCGGTTATATGGATTACTCTTTCGCCGTCTTTCTTGGTTTCCACGACATTGTACGCGATGCCATTGCATGTCACGGTTCCGGTATCGCACGGCTGGCCTCCTCCTGTCGGATAGAAAACCGTCCTGTCCAAAACCAAAGCGTTGCCATTCTTCTCTACTATAACTGCCTCAAACTCTTTTGCATAAGCGTCTGTAAGATATATCTTCTCTGTCATTCAAACCACCTTTTCCTGTGAAAACTAAAGTGCAATCAGTGCATAAGCTCCTGCAACTATCAGCGCAGAAAGCAGCAATTTCTTCTTCAAATTGCTCTCTCCGAACATCGCGCCGCCTATGAGAACCGTTATGAGGACGTTAACGCTGTTGCGCAACGGCGAGGTAAGGCTTACATACGCATATGATACTGCAAGGTAATTCGTGACCCTGTATGCTACCGTAAGCACTGCAATTGCAAATATTGGGGCCTTGTATTTTTTAATGTTCCGAACAACCTCCTTTACCCCTCCATACCGCAGGATCATCAGCACGAATATGTTGAATGCCATGAAGTACTCTCCTATTATGAAATACCCGAAGACGTTGACTCCGAGTATGAACAGGTATTTCAGCAGTATGGCTCCAATCGCCATCAGTATAGTATCAAGAAGCAATATCGTTACATACTTATTCTTGCCATATCCTTCCTGGACGTTTTTGCCTGTGCCAAAAATCATAAAATACGAAGTAGCAACAAGCACAGCAACGCTGAGATACTGGAGCGCTGAAAGCTTTTCCTTGAGGAATAGGAATGCGAACAAAACGGTGAAAAGAACCGGAAGAGAGCTGAAAAGCGGAGACGCAATTGATATGTTGCCGTGCCTGAAAACCCTCGCCGTCAAGACATAGGTTATCGTTGAAAGGACGCTTATTACGTATATTATAAACAATTCATACGGGTTTATGTTGAACTTTGCAAGAGGGAGAAGCAGCAGCGCAAGAGGGAGTATAATAATCATCAGTGTTGCGCTGTACGCTGCGGCGTGCTCATCCTTCAGGGTTCTTTTTTCAAGTATTGTAGAAACCCCCATCAGCACCGAGGATATGAGCACGAGGTAATACCATGCTATCATGAAAACCACAATTAATCGTATGCAAAGATTTTTAAGAGTAATGAGTTTACATGCAATACGTAAAAGTGGTTCTATGGTTTACGTGGACTCTTTGACAGTGATGTTGCTCAGCTTGGGTCTGAGCTCTCTTTTCCTAGCACTATATCTCCTTGGTAAGGGGATGAACAAGAAATGGATAAGTAGCATAGTTCCTCCGATATTCGCTCTCGGTTTTTTTGATTTCATAAGCGGCTTCCTGATGTCCTTCATGTGGCCGCTTCCAGGAGCCTATAACATGCTGTTCGGGGATCCTATACTCGTGCTTGGCCTCATAATGATGGTAGGGGCATACATGCATATCAAGAACATCAGCATAAACAGTCTATCCATATTCGGCTTTTTCCTGGGCATATACCTTGCAGTTGAAGCTGCAGGCATGGTGGCATTCAATCTCGAGTCCGGACAATACTTCTATAACGATACCACCAATAACATATTCGCAGCGCTGTCAGGCATATTCTCCCCTCTAGTATATGCTAATGCGAAAGGCAGCGGAAGATACGCATATTACTTCCTGTTCGTTCTGCTGCTGATAACCGCGTTCCTTGCCTTCTTTATAGGGTACGCAGGCATATTTAGCCATCTGGGATCTCCACCGTAAAGCCTTTTTTTCTTTTTTCTTTTTTCTTTTTCCTTCCTTTTTCTAGTTCTTTCTTGCGCACATGCTTCTTAGCCCGAGCTTTCCATTAAAGCGCGCACACAAAAAGGAAGCCTCTAAATCAAAAATTTGCTATGTTTTATTATACTAACCTGACAAATACAATCATGTCGATTGAAAAAGCTGCAGAAGCGTTAAGGAAAGGAAAACCTGTGCTTATCTTCGATTCTGCAACGAGGGAGGGAGAGACCGATATAGTGATGGGTTCGGAATTCATAACTCCTTCTTCAATACGGATGATGAGAAAGGATGGCGGAGGCCTGATTTGCGTTACTATGCCCGGTTCTGCAGCTTCAGTGCTGGGGCTTGATTATCTTCTCAAGATCTATGAGAGGAGTAAAATGCCTTTTGTAAAAAATCTTTATCCAAACGACATACCCTACGGAGAAAAATCCGCGTTTTCTATAACGATAAATCATAGGAAAACATTTACGGGCATACCAGATGTCGACAGGGCGTTGACTATATCGGAGTTCTCCAAGATTTTAGGCAAAGCAATCCTTTCAAAAGATGCAAGATCAAAGGCGAGTACAAATCGCGCGTTCGGAAGGAATTTCAGGACTCCCGGACATGTTTTCACATTGATAGCTTCTGAGAACCTGCTGGCTTCAAGGAAAGGGCATACAGAACTTTCCATGTACCTTGCCTATAGGGCAGGCATAACTCCCTCTACTACGATTGTAGAGATGCTCGGAGATGACGGCCATTCCCTCTCGAAAAAGCAGGCGATGCTTTACGCAAAGAAGAAAGACCTCGTTTTCATAGAAGGCAGAGAAATAATAGAAGACTTCTTTTCAAGGCACGGCACCGCGAAGCAGCAGCATAACCATGCCCGATCTTTCCGATGAAAATCCGCCTTAGGTCGCTCTGTAATCCAGCACCTCATTCCAAATAAAATATAAATTGTTGCATTCAATATCTTTCCAAACTCTTTTGTTTTTATGTGATACGATGCCCAGTTCCTACGCCACAAAGAGCCAAGACAGCAGTGGCTATTCGACCGATATAAAATCCATCGGCATGGTAGAACGCGCTCTCAGGAATATATCCTATGGCGATTGGCGCTTGCGCATACCGCAGCAGGCAAAGATAAAGCTTGTGGAGGCACATCTCTCAAAAATGGAGGAGATGCTTCCGGGCTTCAAATATGACTACCATTCAATGGACAAATTCGTCTCGAGCATAAACATGCTTCCGCTTGAAGATGCAAAGAGGTTTGTCTGTGCGCTGGAATCGATAGCGTACTTTTATTCAAGCACTTTCGAGAAGGACACTGCGCTTCTTGTAGTGACAGGGCTCCTTTCGTGGCCCGGGAGCGCAGAGGCCACCGAGAAGCACAGGAAGATAATACTGCGCAGGCTCTATTCAAAGACCTTGCACTATAAGAAAAGGCTGTCATATTATGATAGCAGGATCTCATTGCTTTACGAAGAGCTGCAGAAAAGCAACACCGGTATTTTCCGTTTTATCAAAAAAAGGAAGGCCGCACGCATTTCTGCATTGCTCAAATCTCTAGAGCCGAAATATACGAAGGTGAAGGAAGGTTATAGCACACATTCCTTGCTGTTCGAAAAAGTTTCTGGAGAAAAACCAGATCAGCAGCGGGCGCCTCCGCCAGAAGAGATGCAATAGCTAGTTCAGATCTATCTCTTCTCCTACCTTTGGCGCGTAAGCCTCAAATCCTTCTCCTCTAAGCTTTTCTGCAAACATCTTTGTGTTCTCTTCGCTTCCATGCATGCAAATCACAATATTTGGAGCGCTTTCCCTCACGTATTTGTACAGGTCGCTCATGCCGGCATGCGCTGAAAAGTCGAAAAGCGTAACGTTATTGCTTATCTTTGTTCTCTTTTCGTCTATCGTTATGAACCCGCTTTTAAGAAGAGTACTGCCGTTTGTGCCTTCTATCTGATAGCCGGTGAGCAGTATCTCCGAATTCCTGTTGAGCTTAGTTATGTAGTCAAGTACGGGCCCGCCGTTGAGCATGCCAGCTGTGGTCAATATTATTGAAGGTTCAGACAGCGCGATTTCCCTGTCGGATCTGTCGCTTATCACGGTTGCTCTTTCCACAGCTTTTTTAAGCAAGTGCGGATCTTTTATGAAATCCGGATGCCTTGCAACTATCCTTGTGGCTTCTCTTACCATGCCATCCATGTATATGGAGTCGGCAAGACCGTTTTCGTAAAGCACGGAAAGTATCTCCTGGCCTCTTCCTACCGCAAAAACCGGAAGCAGTGCGTTGCCTCCGTTTTCAAGCACCTCCTTCACCTTTTTTATGAATTCCTTTATGAGTTCCTTTCTATCTGGATGATCCTTGTATGCATATGTTGATTCTATTGCAAGAATGTCGCTCTTTACTATTCCAGCGCCAGCATGCAACGTCTGCGGCTGCAGCTTAAAGTCGCCCGTATACACTATCCTCTTGTTTTCCCTAGCATCAAGCCTCTCAAGAAGTATGCTCGCGCTTCCTGCTATGTGCCCTGCGTCATGGTATTCTATGAGAAAGTCTCCGTATTCTATCTCGGAATTGTATTCGACATTAGTATAATGCTTTTCAAAGTTTCTAAGCTGTTTCCTATGAAATTTTTCCTGCTTGTGCTCCCTGCGCGCTATCTTCATCGAATCGTTGAGCAGAAGCTCCGAAAGCTCAAGCGTAGGCGCAGTGCCGAAAGAATCAGGCAGCATCGAGCTGTAGAGCGCCGGCGACATTCCACTGTGATCCAGATGGGCATGGCTGAGCAGGAAAGCATCAACTTTCCCTGCTTGCAGGGGGTATTCTGTTTTGTGGTCGAGCTTTACGCCGTAATCAAAAAGAAAGCTCTTGGAGTCCTTTACTAGGAGCCCCGATCTTCCGACTTCCTGCGCTCCACCGAGAAGCTTTATCTTCATCCGATCTATCTGACAAATTAGCAATCCAAGGGAAAAATACATTGCTAAACATTGCAAGCGTAGGAAAAGTGTTTAAAATATATAAATGTTACCATCTTATAGATAGTGATGCGATGTCCGACGAAATAAATTTTGTCGATCTCATGGCGCTTTCTAAGCTGGGCCCAGACAGCGTGGTAGAAAAGTTTGGCGGAATGATAAATTCCTCGTTTTTCGACTCCTCCAACATACTCGGTACTCTCAAGGTAAAGGGGCTCATAGATTTCACTACCTCTTTTCCGGGGCAGAGCGCGATTACCATCACCGAGCAAGGCAAGCAGCTGCTTAACGAGGCGAATACAAAGGCAAACGAGCCTTTCGATCAACTAGATTTTACGCTGCTTACGCAGCTTTCAGGCGGGAAGAAGACACTTGCGGATCTCAGCGGAGCAGTGAACCTGAGATCCCGCGACATGGCGCTTCATCTTTACAAGCTTCTCAAAACGCAGTATTTGAATTCGGAATTCAGGAATGGGCTTCTTGACATAGCACTGACGGAAAAGGGTTTCCTTCAGGTAAAGGCGGGAATGCCACAGCCTCAGCCTGCGGCAGGTTCGCAAGCGCAGCAAGTGCAAGGCGGACAGCCCTCTCAGCAGGCTCAGGCACAGCCTTCGAGTTTCGCGCAGCAGGCGCAGCCTTTCTCCGAAGCGGCTCCTGCCTCAGCAGGTGTAACCCAATCTCCTCCTCAGGGTGCGCAACCGCAGGATAACATAGAAAAGATAATAGGCGAAGCGAGAAGGAAGAAGGCAAGGCGCAATCTTACTTTGCTCCTGGTAATCGTATTGATACTTGTGGTGCTCATAGCTCTTCTGAAGATGAGGATAATCTGATCCGAGCGCGAATTTGTCGGGCGTTCGGTGCGCGAATTAGGCAAGTGGTGTGATGGCTGTATTATTGGACTATATTGAAGCGGAAAGGATGCTTAAGAGATACGGCATAAAAACAGTGAGAAGCGCTTATGTCAAAAGCGGCGAAGAAGCTGTAAGATTTTCCAACGGGAAGCCCTTGGTAATGAAAGTCCTTTCTCAGCAAGCGTTGCACAAGTCTAAGAGCGGCCTTGTAAAGCTGAATCTATATACGGAAAAAGAGGTGCGCGATGCATTTTCTTATCTTGCAAAGCGGGCATCATCGCTGAAACTCTCCGGCTATAAGATCCTTGCACAGGAGATGGCGCCAAGCGGAATCGAGATAATTGTGGGTGGCAAGGTAGACCCGCAATTCGGCAAGCTTGTACTTGTGGGCCTTGGAGGCGTATACGTAGAAGCTTTCAAGGATGTCGCCGTAAGGGTGTGCCCCATAGGCAGCTACGATGCAAAAAGCATGATAAGCCAGCTCAAGTCGCGCAGCGTAATCGCGCCGAATCCGGGAGCGGAGAGGATGGTGGAATCCCTTTTGCTTAAAGCGTCAAAAATGATAATGGAAAACAACATAAGCGAGCTTGACCTCAACCCTGTGATATTGTATCCTGACGGCTACAACGCCGTGGACCTAAGGATAATGAAATAAGAGATTAGATGCACGCAGCGCGCAAAGCAATTCGTTCGTGCTACACGTTCAAAAAGGTGGGTTTTACGGAAGGAAAAGGGAAAATGTATGCGAATCTGGAACACATAATGAATCCGAAGAGCGTTGCTATAGTTGGAGCTTCGCCGAATCAGGAAAAGGTCGGGCATGTAATACTGC
>JAKATY010000011.1 GCA_021827955.1 Microcaldota archaeon
AACCGAGAGGCTTTCTTGTCATCTATTTCGCGAAGTAGAGAAGCCTTTTCAGGACCTTCTCCTATTATTACACCCTTTACCTTGCTATTGATTTCGTGGGCTTTTGCTACGGCATCTATCCAGAGATCTGCACGCTTCTCTTTTATGAGTCTGCCAGCGAATATCACAGTGCCGTCTCCCGCACTATTGGGCACGCTTCTGTACTTGTTCAGCTGCTTCAAATCTATTACTGGCGAAAAGATACGTATGCGGCTTCTTTCTATGCCTATCTTGCTGAGCCCCGCTGCCGTTGTACTGGAATTGGCAATATAGTAATCCGCGCCGCGCAATGCGCTGTTGGCAAAGTAATAAGCGGGAAGACCTTTCAGCAGCCCTATATATTTAGTCCAATAATCCCTGCTCCATATCTCTATTGCATCGAATATTATCTTTGCGCCTGTTCTCAAACCATACCTCTTTGTTGCAGGAAGATGCAGATATGGCATCGTGTTTACGTAGAGTGCGTCTAATCTATAATTATAAAGATATCTTGGCAGAGCCCGCGCAAATCTGAATGCAAGACCTATTGAACGCTGCCCTTTTTTATAAATGTCTTTCAGCTGCGCCTTGTCTACGCAAACATAGTGTATGCCATCCTTCACGAAGTTGTTCTCCATACCTTCAAACTGCAGGGTAAAAAATATGACCTCGTGCTTCTTTGCAAGGCTTTTTGCTTCTGTGTACTCGGTGGCTTGCAGTCCTCCCTTCACCCAAGGATAAGCAACATCCGAGACTATTCCTATACGCATTTTATCGCCGCGCTATACCGTAAGCATTTAAGCAGGTTGCCTAATTGTTTGAAAAGACAGATATATACTCGCTTTTAGATCGTTGGAGCGCATAATTTGCAGAAAACAAAATTAAAAACCTGCGCATACGGGCCAAAATCGCCATAGTTATGCGCATATCATAACCGTTCTTTCATATTGGACAGGAAAAACATAAGACAGCACCGGACGTTTGATTCATATAAATCCGTCCATTGCATTTTTAAGAGGTTTTTTTACCTGTTCTACGCATTTTACTCCGAGAAGGTCGAGGATCCGCTTGCCGGTTACTGTGTCATATCTGATTTCGGAGTACATAGAATCCAGCTTTTGTACTATCGAGTTCTGCTTTATCCTGCCTCCATAATCCTCATCTGTGAACACAAAAACCCGTGCAGGACATTCGGATTCTATTCCGTTTTTCATGAAATTATCATAGGTCATCGCTTTTATGCTTATATCAAGCAGTTCAGAAACATAATATAAGGCATAAAGATCGTGCACACCTTCGACTATGCACACTCCGTTCGCGAGTTTTTCAAACAGATTATACAGATCCTTGGCTCTGGAGTTTTCTCTGGCCCGATTCTTTTCCTTAAAGCTAAGCAGACACCCACCCGCACAACTTCAAGCGTTATTTGAAGTTATACCTTTTTATTTCTTGCTATGTTTGCGCGGTATTAAAAATAGAATCCAGAATAGTAAATTGGTCGAACACTCCGTGCCGAAAAACAGGATTTAAGCGCAAATTGATGCGGCTTTACTCACGCAGATGCTTTATAAAGCGGTTTATCTTCTCTATTTCGCTGTTGTATGGAGAGGTGATAGGCGTACCCATAAACAAGCCATCGAGCGTGCAGTTTTCCAGCAAATAACTGGAAAGCACTTTTGTGCTCTCTTTTTCGAGATTGTGCACTATGCTTTGAAGCAGAACTTCAATTTTTTCAAATCTTATCGGAATTGCATCTTCAGGCAATTCATTAATAGGAATCTCTGTGTTGAGATATCTGCCTGTATATCTTACTATTTCTCTGCCTATTGATATTTCGAAGAGCTTTATCTCGTGATTAAAAAACAAGGGAAGCGGTTCGAGCACAGCTAGCGAGTTTTCATTCATCTGTATAGTGTATTTGCCCTTTTTTATTTCTGTATCAGAAGCGAGAGGCGCAGTTTTAAATATTGCAGGCATTAAATCATACTCGATTAAGGCTAATATTATATATTTATTAATTATCCACAGCATTAGCATCTGTCAAACTTTATTGCAGGCGTGTGTCAGAATCTCCTGCATATTTTATTGAAGTATTGAAATTATAAAGGTGAAATTCTTGCCTATGGAGAGCGTTGAAAGTGAACTGCAATTAGAAAGAAATGGCGCAATGGCAAAGAAGAATGAGGTGAATGTACCCGAACCGCTCAAAAAAATGATGGAAAAGCAGGGTTATCATTTCGTGGGCAGGCATTCTGCTACTAAAACATGCGAATATACCAAAAGCAGCTTAAAGAAAGGGGGCAAGGTTTGTTACAAGTGCCAGTTCTACGGGATCAGAAGCTGGAGATGCATACAGGCTACACCGGCAATAGGCTGCAATCTTGCATGCGCATTCTGCTGGCGCATAATACCAGAAGAGGTCGGGATAAAATGGAATGAACTCAATGCATTGGGCAGCTGGGACGATCCTGATGCTATAGTTGAAGGTTTGATAAAGGAGCAGAGGAAGCTTGTCAGCGGTTTTAAAGGCGGAACAAACATAGACGCAAAGAGATGGGAGGAAGCAAACGATCCGGCTCACGTTGCGATAAGCCTTACAGGTGAACCCCTATTTTACCCCCGCATGAACGCACTTCTTGAGGCTTTCCATCGCAGGAAGATAAGTACGTTTCTTGTGACAAACGGTACAATGGTCAATGCTTTGAAAGCGCTCGAGGTAATGCCAACACAGCTTTATGTATCTATACAGGCGCCAGACAGGGAAATATACGAAAAGACGGTAAGGCCAAAAACACTAAACGCGTGGGATAATTTCCAAAAATTTCTTGAGGTATTCGCCACGCTAAAAACAAGGCGCGTATTCAGGCTTACGCTGGTCAAGAATTTGAACATGCTCAGGCCCGAGGGTTATGCCGAACTGATAAAGAAAGGCAAACCCGATTATGTAGAAGTGAAAGGTTTCGTTTATGTAGGAGGAGCTAGAGGCGAGGCAAGGCATCTCGCATATGAACAAATGCCAAAAAAAGAAGAGATACTGGATTTTGCAAAGCAGATTTCAGAGCTTTCAGGATACAAACTGGTAGATTATCACGAAAGCAGCAAAGTCGCGCTTTTATGCTCTAACGACGAAGCTGCAAAGAACAGGCGGATTCACTTTGAAAAGTGAAAATTAGCGATTATTTGCCGCCCTTCCAGGTCTTCTTAGGAAGAAGAACCACATAGAAATTTACAATCCAGCTGCCCTTCTTGCCATCATGCGCGAAGTTGGTATATGTTTGCGCCATTCTATTACCATATGACTAAGATGCATTCCGTTTATCCTATTCTGAGATAATTACCAGCAAGCGTTCTCAAAAAAGAATGTTTAATATTGGATTAAAACATTTTAAATACCTTTTGAAAGCGGCTTGAAACTGCTGTGATAGTGAAGCCGCATTCGTTGCAAGGAAAAGGAAGGAGACAAAGGAATGGATTGCAGCAAAAAACTTATAATATAAATAGATGATGATAAAAGAGGCATTAAGCGCCGAAGAACAAAGTTAGTAAAAATTTAAATATAGGGCAAGGCTCGCGCCACGTGACGTTTCTGAATGGCGTTAGAGACTTTTTCACTGCTTGCTTTGAGGTATAAGGTTTAAGGGGAAGTGCAGAAGCGTGCGCAATGTTGGTAGATAGGATGAAACTTAATTTCTTTGGAAAGAAAAAATGGGCTATGATAACCCAGATAAACTTGAAATACAACGGAGAGATACACAGTGTTGAAGGCATGGAGGCGGGAAGCAAGATATTTACCGTTACAGTACCTTTCACAAACAGGCGCTATTCAAACGCCCTTGTTGATGCCGGGATAATAAAAGCAAGCGACTTTGAACCCATAAGTCTCAAGGACATAGTTGCTACACAACCGTTCAAGATCCTGTCAGTAGAGCCGAAATTGCCTAGAAAGGTTGGCACGGAAGAGAGGGTGGAATTCAAAATAAGCGTAGAGGCTCCAGATTATGCTTATTCGGGGCCGATGACCCTGGAATTCCTGGAAGAGAACAAAGAGATTGTGCATGTGGAGCTCACGAACGTAATAGTAAGCGCGATGAGCAAAGAGATCGTAGCAGAATCAAACATGAATATGTTTAACGTCCCAAAAAACCACATCTTCCAACAGAACCTTCAGCTGCTTAAGATACTCGATTACGGCGCCAAGGTTGAGAGTATAACCGTAGATAAGCCCTTCGAGTTCGAAGGCTCTTCTCCAAAGCTGCCTTTTGTCATAAACGACGCGAGCAGCTTCATAGTATCGATTTACGTAAAAGCTCCAGATTCAAACTATGCTGGTCCTCTTGCCATACGCATAAGATAAGAGCAGAGATTCGGAATTTGCCTGCATATGGTTGCTCCTTACATTAGTGTCTGCATGCAAGCTATAGCTGGAGTTCGATTGCAAAAACAGACGTGCAATAAACCTAAAAGAGGCGTTTCTGCATGAGCAGATCGCGCAAAAGAGTACTGTTTCTAACCCACTCCTTAGGAGGGATTGCAAGCTTTCTCTTTATGTAGTCGAAAACCTGCGACAGGTCTTCCAAGACGTCAGGCTTGGTGTTAAGCGTCTGACGCACATGTTCCCGTACATTCCAAACACCTACGGGCATTACATACCCTTCATGTGTTTCCCTGAGTATCAATACCATGGCTTGCTTTTTCATCTCCTGCAGCTTTTCCGTTACGGCAAGACGCGCAGCGTAGTAGCATCCGCCTATCTCAGCATAGGTTTTCCTGCCGCGATAGCCCTCATACGAAGAGTATATGCTTACTTCACTGCCATCATTCCATATGGTCCTTGGATACCAGACCTCTATAGATTCATATTGCCAGTAACCTGGAAAGAAGAAAATTAGCCATCTATTGTCCAAAGCAGAGTTGTAAAAAACATGTATGGAATCTATTGGTTCTTCTTCTTTTACAGTTGATAGATTTGCTTTAGAAAGTGTATCGTCTACGGCTGTTATGCTCCATCGCGTAGGTACAAATTTTCTGTTGCTCTTCAGACCAAAAATGCCAGCAGAAAATGCACGCTGCAATTTTGAGACAGGCACTCCGCGTTCGTACAATTCTTTAAGCGAAGTTGTTGCCGTAGCGGCATCATCATAGTATCTGCTTTCTATCTTCTTATCCGACTTGACATTGTAAATGCTGAAATCTTTCAAAACGGCACTGGGACCGAACGGTTCAACCTCGTCGTTTATAGCAATCTTCACGAAGGGTTTTTTATCGAATTTCACCTCGGCTTCTGCAGGCCTTTCTGCGATTGCAAGATCGCGTATCTGCTCTTCAAGCCTGCCTTTTTCCACATCATATACATTTGAGACGTGCATGCCTCTGACAAGTTTTGAGCGCATTTCCACGATTTTTTCTATATCAAGGTATCTCCATCGTTCCGGAGTGCTGAGGATAGAAGTGTCACCAAATTCTGGTGGCAGAAGAGGCCCTACGAACACCTTTGGGTAATTATACCTACCAATAAATAGGTCGGTTGGCGAGGAGCCTGAAAGCTGATTGCTTTCCATTAGCGAAAGTGTTTTCATCCTGTAATAATACTTGAGCAGGGCCGGATCGCGCATGTGCTTGTACACTATCGCTGACCTTTTGACTCCGGGAGTAGAGGTCTCAAGCTCCCCTATCATCTTAAGCCTTTGTAGCGTCTCCACAATTAGAATTATGTATAAAGATTAATAAAATTGACAGGCTGCGTCAAAAGGAAGAAAGTTAATATTTGTTTGCAGGCAAAGCAAATCATGGACTATGTGACTTCGCGCCTTAAAAAGGTGTTTGATGGAAGCATTGACGCAATCTTGCTGAACAATTCTGACAGGGCAGACAGCAACTTCCTGTACTTGACGGGGTTTTATGGTGGCGTGTTTGAAGATACGACGCTTGTAGCAACACCCTCTTCTGTGCACGTCTTTACATCTAAGCTTGAATATGAAATAGCGGCAGAGCAATCACGCAGAAGCAAGCATATACACGTACATGAAGTTGAAAGTAAAAAAGATATCGAGGTACAGCTACGCAAGATGCTGGAAGGCAAAGTGGTGGGATTGAACTATGGATTCATACCGCACGGCTATTTCAATGCGCTCAAGAAAATGGCAAGAGCAAAGAGGTTTGTGGATGCAGGACAAAGGCTTTCGGAAGCACGTGCCGTAAAGAGCAGGTATGAGATATCATTGATGCGGAAGGCTGTAAAGATTACAAAGGGGGCTTTTGGAGAGATAGACCAGTATTTCAAAAGGGGAATCAGCGAAATAGAGCTGGCAGGAAAGTTCGAATATCTTCTCAGAGAAAAAGGCGCCGAAGGCCTTGCATTTGATACCATAGTCTCTTTTGGAAAAAATGCTGCGATGCCGCATCACGCGCCAGATAATACAAAACTAGGCGAAAATGAGATCGTGCTGATAGATGCAGGAGGAAAATACTCCAACTACTGCGCTGACATGACCAGAACATTCATTTTCAAGCCCGACAAGCAAAGCAAAAAATATGAGAGGGTAGAAGAGATTGTAGGTGTTGTAAGGAAAGCGCATGACGGAGCTTTGGAGCTGATGCATGAAGGTGAGCCTGCCTCCAAAGTTCATGAACTTGCAGCAGGCATAATAGACGGATTTGGTAATGGCAGATACAGAGGCAGATTCATACACTCGCTCGGCCATTCTATAGGGATAGACGTGCATGATGGCATGGTAATTTCTCCGAACTCTAAAACCGTGCTGAAAAAGGATATGGTGTTTAGCGATGAACCCGGAATATACGTGCCGGGTTTCGGAGGCGTAAGAATAGAGGACGATGTTCTGATAGGAGAGAAAAAAGGGGCCCTTTTCTAGCTCCAGGCGCGCACTATAAAGCTATGCGCCATCCAGCAGCTTTTTCAGGAGTTCGTTCAGCTCGTTTCCATCCACGTTCAATCGCATTTTTGACATCACAAGGCTTACTGCATCCTTGCTGCTTGAAACATGCGAACCCGAAAGCAGCTTCCTTACTTTGTCCTCGAGTTTCTTGCCTTCTATCCTTTCAATCCCTTTTGACTTTATCAGGGCACTTACTTCGGCATGCGGATTTCTTGCTAGCTCTTTCACAAGCTCTTCGACCCCCTGCTTTGTTATGTGATTGTTTGCGTACTCCTTGAATGCTTGCAGCACTTTTTCATCCCCGATCGAATCCACATCAAATCCGCTCCTCTTCAGTTCGGTAAACTTCTGCAGCAAGGTGTTCGAAACGAATCTGTAATCTGCATTGCTGATGCTGCGCGTTATGAACTTGTAAAGCGGCAATCTTGGAGAGAGCGCGAGCGCCTCTGCATTTTCCTTTCCTACCTGCTTTCCAAGAGTAGACATCTCCCTTTCGAAATCAGGCGCATTCTCCGCGGCCGTCTTTAGCATTTTTTCGCTTATCTCTACGGGATACAAATCGGTCTCAGGATACATCCTTGAACCTCCGGGAAGAGGCCGCAGAAATCTTGTCGTGCCTTTTTCCGCATCGAGAACGCTTCGTGTCTCAAGTGGCACGCCTTCTATCGCCTGTCTTGCCCTTTTAACCGCGCTTTCCGCTGCCATTGCTATACTTTCGGCTTTTCCGGAAAGTATTGCAAATGCATCATCTTCTCCTATCGAAAGCCTGGAGCGTATCGCTAAAATCTCCTTTTCGCTGAATCCGTATGCGGAAAGGTCTTCGTCGCTGTGTATGATGCCGCTTACTCCATACATTTTCGCATAATCGCTTATCTCGCTTCCAAGCCTCCTGTCTGGCTGGAGCTCCGTTCCTACTACACCTTTAAACTTGTGCATCGCAAAGGCCATTGCAATACCGTTGTTCTTTAATTGATTCTGTATGACGCGCACCTTTGTGTCCTTGAGCAACGCAGTAACATCAACAGGCTCGCCAACGCTTGCATGCGTTAACCTGAGAGCCTTTGCTATCTCTATCAGCTTGGCTTGCCTGCGCACTTCATTCTCTATGAGCAAGTCCATCCTGTCGAGCTCTTGCACGCCTTTTATTTCAACCCTTGCACCGTCCTTTATAGAAACGTTTACGTCCTGGCGGATTGAGCCTATACCCCTCTGCACCTTCCCCGTGAGCCTTAATATTGTACCTATCCTTAGCGCAAGGTTCTTCGCTTCCAGAGGCGATGAGATGCTTGCATCAGTATCTATCTCCACAAGAGGTATGCCTATCCTGTCTGTATTGTATATGGTCTCGCCCTCCTTCTTTTCTTCTATGCCTGCTGACTCTTCTTCCAGCGACATCATTGATATAGGCACGCTCCTGCTGCCCAATTTAACATGGCCGTCGCTTCCGAGCATTATTGTTCGCTGAAATGCGCTCGGATTGCTGCCATCTACCACGCCCTTTCTCATTGGCTGCAGCTCATCGACAAGCTTTAGATCCAGAGCCTTTGCTATTGCAAGAGATATTTCCAGCGCTTCCATGTTAAGCGGATGCGGAGGCTCCTCGTCTATTTCCACCAAGCACGTATTGCGATCGATTATGTTATAGCGGAAAACACGCCTTTTTTCTTCTTCGAACTTTGCGGCGCGGTCTATCTCGCCCAGCTCTCCGGCAACGGCCCTCTGCATTCTCATAATGTGATGGTCGCCGCGCTCCTCGTCGCTTAATTGCGCGCTGCACGAGCAGAACAGTTTTTCATGAGTCAAGAGGCGCTGATGCACCTCTAGGCCGCATGCGAAACCAAGAGCCTTGTAATTTATCTCCTTCTCAAGCTTTTCCATTACAACACTTTGTGCTTAAATGCATCATGCAAGAAACTCGCTGAACATGCTTCTACTCTTAATCTCCCCCACCATGTTTACGTTAAGCAGCTCTTTTGCCTTCTCCTTTCCAAAGTTAGCGAGCAACCAGCCAAGCTTCACATAGGCGGTTTCCACGTTCATGTCTTCGCAGTATATTACTCCCGCTCCGCTGAGCAGCCTAAGGTTCCTATAGACGCTGGGGTTTACCCTACCGTAAACGCATTGGGAAGTCATCCCCACTACGATCCCTTTTTCTGTGGCCTTCTTGAGATGAGGAAGCCATGACATACCTTCATGACTTATCGAGACGGGAGTATGCCCAAGGCCGGTGCCTTCCACTATTATGCCGTGATATCCTTTCTCTATGTAATGTTCAACTATTTCTGGATCAGATCCCGGATATGCTTTTAGGATTGCAACCTTGCTGTCGAATTTTGGCAAAACCTCTAGCTTATCTGGTTTCTCTGATATCGTGCGGTAATCGCTTTTCTTATAGTTTATCTTCATTTCCGAATCGAGATTTACGCTTGCAAGAGGCAAATCGTTTATAGGCCGAAATGCGTCGCGGCGCGATGTGTGCATCTTCCTTATCTTTGTGCCGCGAAGGAACAGGTATTGGTCATCTGAAGGGCTGCCGTGCATGCAAATCCCTACTTCCGCGATGTTGGAGCGGGCGGCGATTGCGGTGGCAGCTACCAGATTTGTGAAAGCATCGCTAGATCCGCGATCGCTGCTCCTTTGCGCACCAGTAAGCACGACTGGCCCATTTATGCCTTTCAGCATGAAGCTTAGCGCTGCAGAGGTATAGTGCATAGTGTCTGTGCCGTGCGTTATTACGATTCCGCGCGAACCCGCTTCGAACGCTTTCACGACAGCGGTTGACATGCTGCTCCATTCTATCGGAGACATGTCTTCGCTGGCTATGCTCATCAAGTTTACTACGCTAATATTTGCAATGCCTGATATCTCCGGAACCTCATAGAAAAGCTCTTCTGGCTTCAAAAGCATGTAGACTCCGCCGGTTTTATAATCTATCTTGCTGCCTATTGTGCCCCCAGTATATATCAACGTAACCTTTGGAAGGCCTAAGTTCTGCTTCAGTGTTGAGGTAGGGAATGATGCCGTGTTTGATTCACCGGAGCCTACTTTTTCTATCTTTGCGCCGGTAGCCTTTATTCCGATGTTATAGCCGTTCTTCAGCTTTATAACCAAAATGGAGGGATTGCCGGCTTCGCTGCGAGGCATGAGCTCCCCCTCGCCATTGATTTTTCCGGAAGAGAACCTTATCACATCTCCTACCTTTACACCAAGGCTCTTCAACAGCTCTTCTACCTCATTTGAATACATCCAAGCACCGCGCACTGCAAGAAAACCGCAGAGTATATAAATATTTGCGAGACAATAAATCTACAAGCGCTTATGTATCAGAATTATAAAATTTAATACTTACTGTTCAATGCAAACGAACAATGTAGGCGTTGTTATACAAATGCTAACTATAGGTGTGTTGATTGACATATTTATGCGAAAGATGCAAGCACGAGACATACAGGTATGATGTATGCAATTACTGTGGAAGAAAGATATGCAACAACTGCATAAAAAGCTCGCAGACTTCTACCAAGATACTTCATCTCGTTATATGCAAGGACTGCTGGACAGATATCGAAAAGAGAAAAATGTACAAGCACAGGCAGGTCCCCGCACAGATGACCACGAAGGCATGACGCCTTAACTCTTTACGCCGCCTTTTTGCAAGTGGACTTTTCACTGCCCAGCGAATCCGTTACTAAAGCTTCTTCAATGTTATTTTCACTATTCCCCCCTCGATCTCGAGCTCCTTCGCGTTCGCTGAATCGGCAAGGCTTTCTAAAAAGAGTATCTTGCGGGCATTTGTTACCTCTTTGATTTTGCCGATGCTTCTTTCTATAGATTCCCTGACAGCCTCATCTGCCGCTATCTCCACGTCCACTTTCTCAAGCTTTGTCAGCGACATCTCCTTTCTTATGGCCTGTATTAGCCTTGTTACCTCCCTTGCAAGCAGCTCCTCTTCTATCTCCTTGGTGATGGAGGTGTCAATTGTCACCACACCTCTGCCGAAGTTCGCGGAATTCTCGCTGCGGTGCTTTTTCAATATTGTGTAGTGCTCAGGTTTTATCTCGAATACACCTTCGCTTATGCTGAGCATGAAATAGCCGTTTTTGGAGGTTTCATCTATGACCTTTTGCGGATCGGCCTGTGAGATGCCTGCCGCGACCGCTTGTGCGTTCGATTTGAACTCAGGCCCTATCTTCTGGAACAGGGGTTTTATCTCTACCGATGCAGCGCTGCTTTCCTTAACGGAGATCTTTTTGACGTTTGCATACCTTTCTATAATCTGCGAAAGCCTTGCCAGCGACTCTACTGTTGCATCGCTATCCACTTCTATTACTGCCTCCTTTAGGGGCTGCTTCAATTTTATGCCGCTTTTCTCGCGCAAATTGAGTATCGATGTTGAAACTTCCTTCAGTGTCTCAAAATCCTCTTCAATGCTATTGCTGTAGTACTTCTTTGGTATCTTTGGCCAACGCTCTTCGAAGATGCTTTCGCCGTCGCTGAAAAGCTCAGA
>JAKATY010000050.1 GCA_021827955.1 Microcaldota archaeon
TACCAATAACCCGTAGGGGATGTGAGAGCATGAGCCCCGAGAAGGGCACTGAGACAAGGGCCCTAGCGCTACGGCGTGCAGCAGGCGCGCAAACTCCACAATGCGCGTAAGCGTGATGGGGGGAACCTGAGTGGCTGACTAACGTCAGCCTTTTGCCAAGTTTAGCAAGCTTGGAGAATAAGTGCTGGGCAAGACCGGTGGCAGCCGCCACGGTAATACCGGCAGCACAAGTGGTATCCACGATTATTGGGCTTAAAGCGCCCGTAGCTGGCTGATGCCGTCTCATGTGAAATATTGGCGTTCAACGTCAATGCGAGCACGAGATACCCGTCGGCTAGGGAGTGGGTTGGGTCAGGAGTACTTATGGGGGAGGGGCTAAATCCTATAATCCTATAAGGACTAACGGTGGCGAAGGCGCCTGACCAGAACACATCCGACAGTGAGGGACGAAGGCTAGGAGAACGAATCGGATCAGATACCCGAGTAGCCCTAGCAGTAAATTATGCAGACTCTGGTGTTGCATGCATCTCGAATGCATGCAGTACCGTAGCGTAAGCGTTAAGTCTGCCGCCTGGGGAGTACGGCCGCAAGGTTGAAACTTAAAACAATTGGCGGGGGAGCACACAAGGGGTGGATGCTGCGGTTTAATTGAACCCAACGTCGGAAATATTACCAGAAGCGACGGCAGTGTGAAGGTCAGACTAAAGATCTTACCTGACAAGCCGAGAGGTAGTGCATGGCGATCGTCAGCTCGTGGTGTGAACTGTTCGGTTAAGTCCGGTAAGCCGGCGAGTGATGCTATGACAAGAAAGCTAAAACTGGATCCAGATACCTGCTACATGCTTGGCATGTACAGCTGTAGCATGCGCTCTCCGATTTCCATAAGCACAGCCAAGGAGGAGATGATTGAGAAATTTACCAAGATCGCGCTTAAGCTCGGCGTAGAGCCGGGAAAAGTGCGCATCGAAAGCATGCACAATGGCATGCAAAAGGTGTTTTTCTACAACTCCAAGCTCGAAAAGCTGTTCAAAAATGCGCTCGAGCGCAGAAGCATAGTCTTCTCGCGCAAGAACGCGTGCGCGCTAAGCTATGTGGCTGGCGTGTTTGACAGCAATGGCGGAAAGGACCGCTTCGGGCTCTTCATAAAAAGACTTGATCCCGCAAACGCGGTGATCATGGAGAACCTTGGCTTGCATGTGTGGGAATCAGGAGGCAGGCATTACATATTGAATGCAAAGATTTTCGTCACGCTTATCGCTGGATACAGCGTGATGCTTTCTTACGAGCAACATTCTCCGGCCCGGTAACGAGCGAGACCTTCGCTAACAGTTGCCACCAGCTTAGAGATAAGTTGAGCACTCTGTTAGGACCGCCTCCGTTTAAGGAGGAGGAAGGAGAGGGCTACGATTCGTCAGTATGCTCTGAATCTTCTGGGCTACACGCGGCATACATAGGTTGGTACAATTGGATGCAATGCCGAAAGGCAAAGCCAATCCCCTAAAACCAACCGAGGTTCGGATTGAGGGCTGAAACTCGCCCTCATGAAGCTGGAATCCCTAGTAATCGCTTGTCACTATCGAGCGGTGAATATGTCCCCGCTCCTTGCACACACCGCCTGCCAGATCACCCAAATGAGGCTCTAACGAGGCAACAGCTTTGCTGTTTTCGAGTTAGAGTTTCGTAAGGAGGGTCAAGGCATAACAAGGCATCCGTAGGGGAACCTGCGGATAGATCACCTTTATAAAAATGTGTGCGTGGCTATTCTCCGCATTAATACTCGGGACTGCTCCTCTTCTTCTTTCTTTTTAGTTCTGGAATAGAAATAGTTATAGAAGAGAAATAAGTAGGACTAGCTTGGCTTGTCATGCGCTTATATATATGAACTGCTTTGCATCTCCTTCGTCGCCGTCAAATGCCGCAAATCCGAATCTTTCGAGCTGCACAACCTCGCCTTTCTCCAGTTTCTGCGCGAATGACTCTATGTATCCTTTGCTTACCTGCAAACTGTCTTGCAAGAAGTTCTCATTC
Organism: Microcaldota archaeon; assembly: GCA_021827955.1. Classification (GTDB taxonomy): domain Archaea; phylum Micrarchaeota; class Micrarchaeia; order Micrarchaeales; family Micrarchaeaceae; genus JAKATY01. Next base: position 2,029 of record JAKATY010000050.1, read on the forward strand.
TCATCTACAAGATCCTTCGGAATAAGGACTTTGCACTCAAGCTTGCTTTCCTCAGGCACCCACTGTATTTTCTTCATGCTTTTTGCCTCGCTTTCGCTTATCTTTATTGCCTCTGCATGTATCGCTTCCTTTGAAACTGAAAGTATGCGCAAATCAGCAAGCTCCTTTAACCTTATCTTTGAATCCATATCCAGCGAATCGGCATCCGAACCGCTTATGTAAAAAGTAGCGCCTATAGCATAGCTTCTAGAGCCGAGGTCGTTTGATGGATGCAGCTTCAAAGAAACTGATTTTGGAAGTTTTCCTGGATTCTCAACCACCACCTTGACGGGATTCTCTACGTAGAAAAGCCTCTTTGCATGCGGATCCACAAGCTTCTTGTTCTCTGCATATAAAAGAGAAAGATCCACGACGCTGTTTGTCATGCTCATTCCAAAACGCATTACGAATTTCTTTATCGCTTCCGGCCTTATGCCGCGCCTGCGAAGCGCAGTTATCGTTATGAGGCGTGGATCATCATAGCCGCTTATCAGGCCCTTGCTTATAAGATCGTTAAGCTTGCGCTTTGAGGTAAGCGAACCTTTTACTACAAGCCTTGCTTCGTGATGCATCCTTGGAACGCGCAGCCCCAGAGCCTTCAGGATCTCTACGTATATCTCTCCCCTGAGCTCGTATTCCTTGCTTCGCATAGCATCAGTGACTTCGTGCAGAGAATCCATTACCGGAGTATTGAAGTCGTAAGTGGGCCACACGATATACTTATCCCCTTGCCTGTAATGCACATGCTTCTTTATTCGCATGATAGCGGGATCGCGCATAACAGTATTGCTTGAAGACATATCGCCTCTGAAGCGCAGGACGGCCTGCCCCTCATCATAATCGCCTTCGAGCATCTCATCGAACATCATCATGTTCTCTGCTTCAGGATTCCTCGAATGAGGGCATGAAAGTCCTTTCATCCTGTAGCTTTTTATCGTCTCTGAAGGGCAGGTGCACACATAAGCCTTTCCATTTTTAATGAGCTGCCTGGCATACTCATACATCTTTTCTATGCTGTCGCTTGCATAGTATTCCTTGTCAAACGTTACTCCTAGCCAATCCAGATCCCTCTTTATTGCATCTACAAATTCCTGAGACTCTTTCTCCGGATTCGTGTCGTCAAAATAGAGAAACATCTTGCCCTTGTAAATTTTGGCGAACTCCTGCTCCAGGAATACTACTTTGGCGTGGCCTATGTGCATGTATCCGCTAGGCTCAGGCGCAAATCTCGTAGAGAAGTTGCCTTCTACCGCACCCTTCAACTCCATGTGAGGAGAGGAAGTATTCTTTACCTTTTCGGAATACTCATGCTCAAATTCTCCTTTGTACGTATCGTACTCTGCTATCTGCGCCTCCTTGCTCATCGCGTTTACGCTGTCTACAACCTTTTCTACTTCCATGCGCAGATCCTTTATATCTCCAGATTTTCCAACTTTCGAGAGTACCTTGCTAAACACGCTTCCAGGATTAGCCTTGCCGCCATAATCTACGGCGTTTTTTATCGCGTACTTCCTTGCGAGCTTCGATATTTCGTCGTCCAGTTAATCACTTTAGTTGACACGGGTTTACGGCCTGGCACTTATGATAAAGTCACCGTTGGCTGGCCATACATCAAATATTCTGAAGAGCTGGAATTCTTTTTATATACTAAAGCATTGACTTTTACAAGCAGCTTGCTCCCTATGGGCACGAGTTTTTCAACAGGCACCGCATATGACAGGTTATTTGAAATCACGAAGTATTGGTATGCGCCATAGTTAAGATATATGCCACTGGGCAGCGCTATCAGCGCTGTTGTGTTTATTGGAGGCGTTGAACCAAGCAACGAGGATATCGAATTGTACAAATCGAATATGTCTGAGCTGCCAGAGTAGATAGAGAGGCTGTTATTGAGAAGGTAGTAGCTTTCGATAGAACCATTTGATTCCATACTTGAAAGGCTAGAGTTAAGTTGCGACAGCTTCGTCGCGTTTGCGTCTCGAACTCCGATTGTAAAATGATCGCTATAGTTGAGCACCGTGGCGTTCACATTGCCGGAGACGAAAGTGGTGCTGCTAGAGAATACGGTTGTGGAAGTTGTGGTTTGGTGCGTGGAATTGCTTCCAAATGCTAAATAAGAGCTAAGAAACATCGCAGCTACTATGAGAGATCCTATGAACAGCATTGTTTTTTTCCTTTTTTCTGAATCCATGAAGCACACCATATAATATATGCATAATCGTTTTGCACAGAAAGTTATATCTATTATATAGACGGAATGCGTCAGCGCCTCGGCAGCGAACGTACCGCTTTGGCCGGAGCATCACGCGGCATTTCGCTTGAAGCGAGCGTGAAGCACATAATTGATTTCCAACGTAATCCTTTATTATTTTATTGCTCCTACAATTATAAGCTTATTTGGGGCTTTTGCTCCTTAACTTCTTCGCTGAAGGCTTCTCGTTGTTTTATAGAGGCAGAAGGTGGAGGCAACAGATAGGCGCAAATACCGAAGTGATGATATGGTTTTCAAGGACGGAGACTTTTTGGAGATAGAGTACAGCGCATGGAGGGCGATAGACAAGAAACTCCTTTACACTACGATAAAGGAGAAAGCGCAGGAAGCAGGAATTTATGATGAGCATGAAAACTATGGAAGCGCTCTTGTGATATTGGGACAGAACGCTGTAGTAAAAGGCTTGGAGAAGGAACTGAAAGGCATGTCTGTTGGCGAGTCTAAAAAGTTCGAGCTGAAGCCTGAAGAGGCATTTGGCAATAGGGACGAGAACCTTGTCAGGGTAATGCCCGTGACGGAATTTAGGGCGCAGAATATAAACCCCGTAGCGGGAATGACCATAAATATAGATGGCATACCTTCCACAGTTAAAAGCGTTAACTCTGGAAGAGTGGTGGTTGACCAGAACCATCCGGAAGCAGGAATGAATATATTATACGAGGTTAAGGTGCTGAGGCTCATAAACAACGACAAGGATAAGATAGACATGCTTGGAAAGACTTACGGGGCACAGCCTTCAAAAATCGATATGAAGAACGATGAAATCGAGCTTTATTATGATGATAAAGTCAAGAAGAATGCCGATTATTTCGTTGGCAGGGCGAATCTTGTAGCCTCGATATTCAACTACGTGGGATCCGCAAACAAGGTTTACATAAAAGAGGAATACGTAAAACCAAAAACAGCAGAAAGCAAAACTGAAAAAGAGGGAGAAAAACAGCAAAATTAGCTCCTGAAAAGAGGGTTTTCCTGCCTGCTGCACTGCGTATAAGCCCCCATTTCTGGTTTCCGTCCCTGTTTTACTTTACATTGAGGGCGAATGTGCCGTTGAGCTTTATCTCAAGCTTCCTTGCTATGTCTGATTTCTCAACGTTTGTGACGAGGACATAACCGCTCCACTTTGTAGTCAGGTCTGTAGAACCGCATATCGGGCAGCTGTTTCCCTTGCTTATTATAATTCTGCAGTTTCTGCAAGCTTTTTCTTCCATCTGATTCACCATTACAAGCTATTGATTCGAATTGTCCACCTTTTGCCTTTACCTTTGCTGCTTTGATCTACCGCTTCCTCCGCGAGGAACGAACTTCTTGTATCCCTGCGTTGTCGCTGATACCCATTCGGGCTTCCCTAATCCCTCAGGCCTCATTGTGAGCGCTATCTTCGAATCCTTGATTGTGTTTTTCAGGCTTACGGTAGAGATTTTTGCATACACGAAATCGCCCTTCTTGAGTGAGATCCCGCTCTTCTTGGAGACGAATGCAGGCACTTTCCTGTCGAAGCTCAGGAATTCATTCGCGATCTGCGATACGTGCACCAACCCGTCTATCGGGCCTATCTTTACGAAAGCGCCGAATTCCGCAAGCTCTGAAACCTCTCCAGCTACAATCTCATCTGGGTGCGGCATATAGGTCAAAACCTCAAATTCAACACCGTGATGCGTAGCCGGATCGTTAGGATAAAGCATGCCATCGCTTACGTTCTTGACGTTGAACACCGCAAGTATTATACCCATATCCTTGTCTATGGTGCTCTCATACCTCTTTGACAGCTCTTTCAGCGCCACCTCTTCTAGGTCATCGCCAAAACTTTCGGGTGGCACCTTGAATATGTCGCTTACGCTGTAAATCTTGTACATCTTCACACCTTTTCATAAGTTCCTTAAAATACCATCCTTGCCTAGCTTAAGCACGCTTGCGCCAAGAGATTTGAGGCTTCTTGCAAGCTTGCTGTCATTGGTTATGATTTTGGCGCCTTTAATGTTCTCCGCTACGCCAAGAAGCCATTCATCGCCGCTTGAATCATTGCGATCGATCTCAGGCTTTATGGCGTTTATCTCGCGAAGCGATGCCTTTGCGCTTGCGCCCTTCCTGCCTTTATTAAAAGATATCTTATTCAGTTCCTTTAATATACCTTTCGAAATCGTGGGTTTGCAGGCAGGAAGTTGCATGCTAAGCGCACCGAAGACGTTTGCCCTGTTTTCGAAACCGAATATTATGGAGCTGGTATCGATAAATACCTTGCATGCCAACATTACCACTGAAGATATCTTGAAGAGAAACTGCCATGTTGCACTGCAGGATTCAATGTGCACGAGGGATATTACCTGCAGCGCGCTTGAGCTTTGCCTCTTTCTTTTCCTCGGATTTTAGCTTGCCTGCGAGAACCTCGCTCAGCACTACCGCATCGTTGTGCTTTTCGTCTTTTGCAGCATATACAAGCGTAACGAGCCCGCTACTCTTGGCAAGATCAATGAGCTTGTCCAGGGCCTTGCTATCTTTCAGCTCTGCCCTGTATTTTTTCTTGAATTCTCCCCATTTTGAGGGATCGTGGGCAAACCATTTACGAAGCTCTGTGCTCGGAGCCACATCCCTGAACCAGAGATCGATATTTGCAGAAGTATGTCTTATACCTCTTGGCCAAAGCCTGTCGACAAGTATGCGCATCCCATCTGTAACGTCATATTTTTCATAGACGCGCTTTATCTTTATTACTACCATCGACCCACAGCGGCAGTTGATGACGCTGATAAAGATTTGTCTAAAAACCATTAAATAATTTGCCGATGTCCAAGAATAGAGCTAGCTTTTGCGCGAAGATGAAGCGATTTGAGGCTTGCCGGTATATATAAACTCTTCAACGAGGGACTTGATTCGATGGGGGTTTGTTATCTTGCCATTGAGAGAGTGGTCCTTCGCGGCGCCCGAGAACAAGCCTTCCTGTGAAAGCCTGTCCCCCAATGCCCTGAAATCAAGAGGGCTAGATTCTCCGCTTAAGCATATTATCTGGCTATCTCCTATAAGGCTTATGCTTTCTGATGTGTGCCTAAGGATATGTTTTCTTGCTTGCTCGTAGAGCGCCCCTATTTCAAACTCTTTAAGGTAGAGCACACGCGCTCCAGAGTCCAGAGCCGCGGAGAGCAACGAAGCGATCTCCTTTCTAAGCTCTTCTTCGTGGCTTACCATAGCTTTATATTTATCCCCTATCGCAGTGGCAGGGAAATTATACTTCGTGCTCGTGAGGATTGCGGAGGAACCGATTTTTGACAGATAATCAATAGCATCGTTTGCCGCGAGGAATTCTATCTTTGTCTTGCCATCGGGATGCGATACCGAGGAAAGCGCAAATGCGATTATCTGAGAGGTGTTCTCTACATGAAGATGCTTGCACATGGCAAAGTCGTAGTCTCCGATCTTTACAAGGCGCAGTTTTTCCTTGCCCTGAAGCCTTTCCTCATTTAGCCGGAGAGAGGGAAATTCCAGCTTGGCTTTCTCTATGCTGTCAAAAAAGCGTTCACTCACCGAAAGAGCCTTGCGTATTACGTTGTTTACTTCGGCAGAAGCTTGAAGCAATGTGCCAACATCTATTTTCTCTTCGAAAAATGCGGTGCCTGTTGCACCGCTTTCGGTATCCACTTTTATTACATGGAGATTCACACCGAAATTTTGAAGCGCTCTTGCGAATATGTGCTCTGCTGTATGCAATTCTCTACTAGGCATAAATCCACTACAGATATGCTAAACATAAGGCATATTAAATTGTAGTAGAAAAAAATAAATTATAGATTAGTATGGATTACAAGGAGTTTGAAAGGCTGCTCAAAGTATGCAGGATAAGGCTAAGCGAAAACGAAACGGAAGAGATGAAAAAAGAGATAGACGAGATACTTGCGTACTTCGACAAGATAGACAACATAAAATGTGAGGAAGACCCTGCTTACCAGCCCATAGACTTGCCAGAACAGCTACGCGAGGACGTGACAGAGCAGTTCAACGATATAGATGCGATTCTTGCAAACACCAAAACATACAGGTTCTACGTTGTGGGTCCTAAGATATGATCAGCAGAAGCATAGAGGAATTTATCAAGGCTCAGCCAGGAAAGGAATATTATGTGAAGCTGGCCGAAGAGCTTGCAAAACTTAACAAGGAGCTGAATGCATTCAACAACATCAATGGCTCTCTTTCTTCAGGCTATCCGCTTAGCGTAAAAGATAACATATGCGTAAAAGGGATGGAAACAACTGCATCGTCAAAAGTGCTGAGCGGATACATCCCTCCATTCAACGCTACCGCAGTTGAAAGGCTCTCCGCAAAGGGGTTCGGAGTAATAGGCAAAACGAACATGGACGAGTTCGGCTTCGGCAGCTTTGGACTCAATTCAGAAAGCCCTGCCAGAAACCCTTTTGACAAAAGTAGAGTGGCAGGAGGGTCGAGCAGCGGCGCTGCGATAGCAACTTCCATAATAGAAAATCACGTGGCACTTGCCGAATCAACTGGCGGCTCGATAGCTGCGCCTGCTTCTTTCTGCGGAGTGGTCGGATTTACCCCGACGTATGGAGTTGTATCAAGATATGGACTTATAGACTATGGCAACTCGCTAGACAAAATCGGCGTGATGGGAAGAAGCGCCGCAAGAGTGAGATACACTTTTGATATAATAAAGGGGAGGGACAGATACGACGCGACTTGCGTAGACCTGCCGGCAGGCAGCGAAAGGAAGCAAGCAAGCAAAAAACTTTTTGTGATAAGGAACCTCCTGGAGCACGTAGACGAAAGCATAAAGAAAAGCTTTGAAAAAACGCTCTCCAAGCTTTCAGGAATGGGCTTCGAGATAGAGGAGGGAGAGCTCAAGGAGCTTGACAGTGCGATAGCCGTGTATTACATAATAGCAATGGCAGAAGCTTCAACAAACCTTGCCAAGTATACGGGTTTCAAGTACGGCGGCAAGGTCGATGATTTTTCAAAAGAATACAACGAATTTTTCACAGAGGCGAGGGAGAAGTTTGGGAAAGAAGCGAAGAGGAGGGTTGTCCTGGGGACATATATAAGAAGCGCCAGCGTCAGGGACAAGTATTACTACAAAGCACTGCAGATAAGGAGGCTAATAGGAGAAAAGATATCGGAGCTAGCCAGGAAAGGCAGTATAATACTCCCGACAATGCCGATGCTGCCCCCTAAGATAGAGGATGCAGGCAAGATGAACCCGCTGCAGGCGTACATGGTAGATATACTTACAGTTCCGGCAAACCTTACAGGATTGCCGCATGTGTCATTTCCTGCAGACTACATCGATGGCTTGCCTGTAGGGGCGCAGATCATAGGCGCACCGTACGAGGATTATGCAATATTGGACTTAGTGGGCAAGTGGGAGGAGGATTTCAGCTACAAGTTCGCATACAATTTGGGATCTTTATGAAAATAGGGCTTGAAGTGCATGTTGCATTGCCTACAAAGACAAAGCTTTTCTGCAGCTGCAAGACTTACGTTGAAGAGCCAAACACATCTATATGCCCTATCTGCATGGGCATGCCTGGCTCAAAGCCAAAGCTCAACAAAGAAGCGCTTAAGATAGGGCTTAGCGTGTCTGAGGCGCTGCACTGCAAAATAAAAAGCAGAATTGGCTTTGTGAGAAAGGTGTATTTCTACCCCGACTTGCCAAAGAGCTATCAGATATCGCAGCTTTACGATCCTGTAGGATACAATGGCTATGTGGATTTAGGAAGCAAGAGGATAAACATAAGGCGCGTCCAGCTAGAGGAGGATCCTGCCAGGATATACAGGGAAGATGATTACACTTTGCTGGACTTCAACAGATCAGGCACGCCCCTTCTCGAGATCGTCACAGAGCCAGATATACAAAGCGAGGAAGAACTCCGCGGATTCTATGCAGAGCTCAGAAGCATACTGTATTATTTGGGGATAGACATAGACAAGGAGATGAAAGCCGACTTGAACATCTCTCTGTCAGATTCGAGAGTTGAGATAAAAAACGTAACAGGGATAAAGAACCTTGTTGACGCTGCAAGATACGAGATAAAAAGGCAGAGTGCCCTGATAGAAAAAGGCGAGGAACCGCGAGTTGAGACAAGGAGCTACTTGCCTGAGCGCATGACAACAGAACGGACAAGGGAGAAAGAAACCGATGAAGAATATGGCTATATTTTCGAGCCAGACCTGACATTCTACTCTACAACAAACGTTGAAAAGATCGAACCGGTATACGCCAGCGCGATAGCAAAGGAATATGCAGAGAAATACGGCGCCAGCGAAAAGACGCTCTTGGAGCTGATAGCCTATGACAGGAACGCGATGGAGCTTCTAGAAACGAGCGCACACAGGCATGGCATGCAAAGCATAATCTCCGCACTTGAAACCTTGAAGAAGTTCAAGGTGCAGATGGATCCTGAGAAATTCGAGAAGGTCATTGCGCTGGTGGAAGCGAATGCGGCACTAGACGCGGAAAGGATAAACATAATAGCAAAAGGGGGAGAGGTAAAGATAGGAAAAGGGATTAGCGAAAAAGAGATAGAGGAAGACATAGAGAAGTTTATAGCAAAAAACCCAGGTATCGTTGAAGAGGCGAATAGAAATCCGAAGAGTATAAATGCTATAGTAGGCAAAGTTGCAAAAGAAACAGGCGCTAATGCCAAGGTTGTAGCTGAATTAGTAAGCAAAAGACTGGGGATAAAACCTTAAAAAGCTACGCAAGCGCCACAAAGGCGCAAGCGCAAAACCATATTGCTTGCATTCAGGCCAAGGAATGAAGCTTTTGAAGCGGTTGTGTTTCCTTGGCTCTTGCCCTTACAGCACTGCTCTGATCCAATTCACCGCTTATGTTTGTATACATTATTCTTCTTATCTCGCTTAGATCCCGCGTTCTTGCAAGAGCCCACATCAGTTTTGTAGATGCTGCTTCTATTGTCATGTTTTGGCCATCTATAACCCCTGCTGCCTTGGCATTTTTCCCCACGTCATACTCGTCTAGATTTACCTCGCCCTTGCTTACTTGTGTAACCATTACTACCGGTTTTTCCTTAGAGATCTCCGAAACGGCGCCTAGAAGATTGTCTGGAAGGCCTCCA
>JAKATY010000042.1 GCA_021827955.1 Microcaldota archaeon
ACTGGAAGGGTATTGAAATCAATGCCGCTATGGGAGACATTGTCTGGTAAACGAGATTTGCGCCGAGCGGCCAAAATATGAGATTCGTATAGAATATGTCCTTGCCGTGCAGCAATGCATATTTCATCCACCACAGGTTCCATAGGTTTTGGTATACGTCTCCCCCGCTTCCATTTGCGACAATGGCGGGATGCGCGATTATTGAAGGGAACATCGCCATTGCCAGTATCAGGTACACCAGCGAGGCGTATATGTAGACCTTGTATTTTGCAAATAGGGACTTATCGTGCGCCTCGGTTTCGCGAGCACGAGCATGCGCAGGCCCTTCCTGTGCTTCAACCATTTTAAACCATCATTTTCTCGTAGCAGTCAAAAGGCAAAGAATGCAATAGGTTGTTTGGTGGGCAAAGTTTTTTAGCATTTGGCATTTTTGCATTTCTCAAATGAACAACGCGCGCTTTATTATCTCCTCTCCGATCCTTTCGCCTGCGCTGGATTCCGGAAGGATTATCCTGTATACCCCTGCCTTGCTTATCTTTGGAATATTCTCTTCCTTCTTTGCTCTGGACAAAACCCTGACATTCTTGTTTGCAGATTTGGCGGTTACGGCTATCAGCGTATTGAGCGTGTCGTCGTCTCCGCATGCCACTACATACGAAGCCTTTTCTATGCCTGCTATGTGCATCAAGTTGGCAGAGCTCATCGCTCCAAGCAAAGCGATGTGACCTTTGTTCCTTAGCGCATCGACAGCATGCCTATCCTCCGATATTATCACGCAGCTTACCCCGGCAGAGTCGAGCTCATGCACAAGCGACTCTGCAAAGCTGTTGTAAGGCATGACTATGACGTGCCCGGAGAGCCTTTTTATGCGCGAGTAGATAAGCTTGTCTCCTATGTTTATAGACTTTACTAATCCGTAGAACCAGCTAGCAAGGAAAAATGCAAGCAAAATGAATATCACCGAATCGATGAAATCCGCAGCGACAAGATATGCGTTGTTGATGTGGCTGAGCTGCAGCACGGAATACGCTATGCCAAGCACGTTGAGGGTATTCCATATCAAGGCGAGCACGAAACCCATTCCTGCAAGCAGGGCGAGCAGCACAGAGGCTACGAACAGCAGCAGCGCTAGCACAAAGAGTATTCCGCCTCTTGCACCAAGCGTGGCCATTCAGACACCTATTTTCCTTACAGGCACGGCACCGGCATTTGATATGTATTCACCGACCTCTATTCCTGCAAGTATTTCTGGTACGACGCAGAGCACTGCTCCTGCCCTGTGCATCTTTGTCACAGAGTTTTCCTGCGAAGCCTTTGATATTATCTTTATCTTGCTGTTGAGGTAGTGCGCGGTTACGACACCGAAAAGATTCCTGTAATCATCCTTTGATGAAAACACTATGGCTTTTGCCTTGTCCACCATCGCGTCTTTCAACGCGCTGTCCTTTGTGAAATCCCCCTTGACGAACTTGTAGCCCAGATTTTGCACTATCTCTAGCTTCTTCTCATCATCTTCTATTACTATGAAGTCAACATTATGATCCTTGAGAGACTTGCAAACATCCTCTGCTACGTCATAATAGCCTGCGATTATCACATGCGATCTTAGGCGTCTGGCTTTGAAAAGAGAGAGCTTCGACCTTATATCTATATTAGTGATCAGCTGCACGAATATGCTTATCAGGAAACCTATTACAACTATCCTTACAAGCCCGTCTATTATTACCAGGGAAGTAAGCATGTCAAAATTGCTGCTGAACGCAGGCAAAGCTCTCGAGACGGAGGCAAAAGGATCTACCCCGTTTGCATTGAAGAACACGTATGCTATCGTGTACAGCGATTCGTATGGGCTGTGGAATATCGCATATACTACATTGAATGTTATCAGGATGGGTATGAGCGAGAGCAACAGCAGTATGAAGAGCAAAAACCAGCCGAATCGTATCTCCTCAGCCCCGCCTTCAGCCATCTTACCAACTTATTATTTTTCGTGCATTAATGTCATGCGCTGCGCGCATTCGGCTTGATGCAAGCGATAACGCCATGCATTACCATGCAAAGCGTGCGTGAACTTCCGCTTTGCTTACTTGCTTACTTCTTCAGTATCTCGTTAAGGATTTCTTTGCTTGCGCTTTTCTGCGGCAACACCACGTAGTCTGCGCCCGCCTCTACGAGCTTTTCCTTTACGAAAGAGTCATTGGCGCGCGTTGCAATAAAAGTCTTTGGATTAAGGTCCCTTGCGGTAAGCACCGCGAAGAGGTCCTTCGCATCATTGTCCATCGCTATTGCTACCGCTTTGGCGGTTTCTATGCTCGCTTCCTTTAGCGATTTTGAGCTCGTTGCATCCCCGTTCACTACGTTGTAGCCGAGCTCTTTTATCCTTTCCACTTTTTGCGGATCGTTCTCCACTATTATGAACCTTATCCCTTTGCCTATGAGGGTCTCGACCACTTTTTCTCCCACCGTGCCGTATCCGCACACTATTACGTGATCGCTTATCTGCAGCTTCATGTTTTGCACCCTCGGCGATTTAGCTATTGCAATGAGTTTATAAAAAGATTGCCATACGCACTATTTCGCGATTGCGTGTGGGGCAGCAAAAGAGGTTTTACAGAAAAATAGCTCCAGCCAGATTCGAGCTGGCGTTTGCAGGTCCAGAGCCTGCCGTCCTTGTCCACTAGACGATGGAGCTATCCAGCTTATTATTTTACGCAACAATTTTTATACCCTCTTGCTCAAATAGATTCCATGCCTATTCGCGAAAACGTAGCGCTGATGCAGGAGATCAAGGATATCGTGATTGCGGACTTGACGCTCACCGTTGCATTCACAATAGTCTACGCGGGAAGGCTTGGAGGCATCATCTCTCTGTTTTCAAGCCCCACAAAATTCGCCGGATCGTTCGTATACTACCTTCCGATGGCTTTCGTGGCGGTAAGCCTTGTATTCGTGCTCCATGAGCTTATGCACAAGTTCACGGCACAGCACTACGGCGCAATAGCGGGCTTCAAGGCTTCGCGCAATGGCCTGCTCATAACAATAGTTACTGGCGCGTTCGGCTTCCTTCTCGGCATACCCGGCGCCACGGTAATATACGCGCACAACTTCACAAAAAGGGAGATGGGCAAGGTGGCGCTTGCAGGCCCTCTTGTCAACTTTGCCATATTCGTAATATTCCTCTTGCTTTATCTCGTGGCTCCGGCAGGAAGCTATTTATCGGCGATGCTCTACTTTGTTATGTTCGTGGCCATATTGCTCGCCTTCTTCAACATGCTTCCGGCATACCCGCTTGACGGGAGCAAGGTGCTCGCCTGGAACAAAAAGATCTACGCTGTGACGATGCTGTGCATATTCGCGCTCATGTACCTGTTTACAGGGCTTCCGCTTTCGTACATAATACTGCTTATCATAATCGCATATCTGATCTCCACGATATACAGAGGCATAGCGTTCTGAATTCTTTTCGATTGCTTTTTGATGGACTTTCCAGCATTTGCAGGCATACCACGGTGCGAAAAACAAAAAAGCTATAAGTATTTATTGCTTTATTCTGCTACTATATCATATTTTCAGCGTTTTAAGGGAGCTAATATGGCAGACGAAGGGAATAAAGGCGCAAAAGTAGTAAAAACATCGATAGACTCGCTCATAGAATTCATAAAATCCAAAGGCGTGGCGACCGAAATAAGCACAGTAGCTTCTTCTCTTGGCATAGCGGAACCCATAGCGGAGCAATGGGCAAAGGTGCTTGAAGAGGCAAACCTGATAAAGATAAGCTACAGGGTAGGCAAGATGTTCGTAGAGCCTGTAACATTGTCTCCCGAGAACAGCAAGATAATTGCCACAAAGATAGCCACGAAGAGAGACATGCTTGAGGAAGAGGTATCTATGCAGCTAAAGCAGCTTGACAAGATAGGAGACATAATAGATGCTGCAAAGATTTCTGCAGGCAACGCTGAAACGGTGTTCAAGCAGAAGGCGCCGGAGCTGCAGCAGAGGCTCAACGAAATAAACAAGGTATATGACAATGTAAATACGCAGTACAAATACATACAGGAGGCGAGAAAGAAGGTTGAGGAGACGAACGAAAGCGTGAACAAGGAGCTCGATGCGCTCATCTCAAAGATAAACAACTATTCCTCAAGCAATGTCGCCAAAACCTTAGAGGAAATACAGGCAAAGATAGAAGCAACAGCAAAAAGCACGAGCGAGGTAAACGGCGAACTTGGAACGATATTAAAGGAGAAGGACAAATCCATAGAGGACATAAAAAAGAACCTTGAGAAGGATCTTGCCGCGCTCAAGAGGCAGGTAAGCAGCCAGTTTGACGAGTTGAACAAGAACGTGAAGATAGCTGTAGAGCAGATAAAAGACCAGGAGAAAGCGCTTGCGATACACGAAAGCGAGATCAAAAGCGCCAAGCAGAGCATAGAGCAGTTCAACAAGCAAAAAGCAGAATACGAAAAGGAGATCAACACTGCGAAGGTATATTTCAACGACCAGTACTCTACCAGGAAGCAGGAGATAGAGAGAAGCATAAGCTCTTTCGAAAAAGAACTCAACGACTTCAACGGGAGCATAAACGAAATGAAGAAAGCTTTCGGAGGCGTTGCTGAGATATATGACTCGATAACAAACGCGAGAAAAGATCTTGCAGACGCAGAGAAGGAGCTGATAGAGGTAAAGGCAGAGGCTTCAAAGCTTTACGAGACCATAAAGGCACTGTCTGTTGCAACCGACCTCTCGCCGACCAAGAAGGCGGAGCAGCTCAGCGAGCTTGACAATTCGGCCAAAAGCATAAGCGGCAAGATAGACAGGATAAGCGGCAAGATAGTCAAAGCCTCCGGTGAAATAAAAACAGATAAGGGAGAAGGCAATGCCTGAAGATGAAAAAATAATTGACCAGTACGACCTGAACGTAAGAGGCATGACCGTAAATATAAAGATAGCGCAGCAAAGCGACTTCGTTCCCAATTACGACGTTACATTCTCTGGAATAGGCGAGGCCACAAAACTGCTGCTCCTTTCGCTGAGGGGAGAGCTGCTATCTATGGTGCCGCTAGATCCTTCAAGGATAGAAAATGAAGAGTATGTGGAAGAGCTAAACAATAAGTACATAGAGGCGAGCTCGGTGCTTATGGACAAATACCTTCCGGGCACCACAAGCGAGGTTAAGCGCCTGCTTACATCATACATACTTATAATGATGCTCGGGCTTGGAGATCTCGAAGCTCCGCTTGCCGATGACAACCTTGAGGAAATAGCAACCAATGGCAGTTCCACTCCCATATGGGTGTTCCACAAGATTTATGGATGGTGCAAAACGAACATAAGGCCCAGCAGCGAAGACTGGATATACAACCAGGCCTCGCAGATAGGAAGAAGAGTGGGCAGAGAGATAAATAACCTAGCTCCGCTAATGGACGCGGAGTTGCCCGACGGCTCGAGAGTCAACGCAACACTGTATCCGATTTCACAATCCGGCAACACCATAACTATAAGGAAATTCGGAAAGAACCCGTAGATCGGAACTGCTCTCATAAAAAATGGGACGATAAGCATAGAGCTTGCATCCCTGGTTTGGGTGTGCATAGCAAACGAGATAAGCCTTCTCATATCAGGAGGAACGGCAAGCGGAAAGACCAGCTTCCTCAACGCTTCAAGCATATTCTTCCCGGCCAACAGGAGAATAATATCAGTAGAGGAGACGAGGGAACTCACGCTTCCCGGATTCCTGCAGTGGATACCTATGGTAACGAGGCAGCCAAACCCGGAAGGCAAGGGAGAGGTAACGCTTTATGATCTGATGATAAACGCACTGAGGCAGAGGCCTGATATAATGCTTGTAGGAGAGGTAAGGACCGAGAAAGACGCGGAGACTCTTTTTGAGGCAATACACACCGGCCACTCCGTATACGGAACGGTGCACGCCGATAACGCACAGGACACAATAATAAGGATTACAAACCCGCCGATAAACGCGCCTAAGATAACGCTGAACGCGCTCGGAGGCTTGGTGGTGCTTTTCAGGCACAGGATGAAGGGCATAAGAAGGGTCCTGGAATTTGCAGAGGTGCTCAGGACAGGAGATGTAAACGTGCTTTACAGATGGAACATGCACGATGATACGTTCCAGCAGGTAAGCGACATGACGAGGCTTTCCGAAACGCTTTCGCTGTATGCGGGCATAACCAAGAAGGATCTTGCTGCGGAGATGGCGGAGAAAGCGGAAGTGTTAGAGTACATGGTCAGGAACGACATAGTTGACGTGGACGACGCAGGCTTTATAGTGGCAAACTACTACATGAACAAGAACAAGGTGCTTGATATCGCAAGGAACAATGTAAAGTTTTCACGTGAGGTTTTTGGCTGACAATTCCGCTACGCAGTACGAGCAACTAGTGGATTTCATACAGTCTGCAGAAGGTTACCAAAAGGGCGAAAGCGAAGAGGTAGTTTTGGATATAGATAAAGCGCTTTCGAACGGAATTTACCAGCAGGAAGTACCTAACGGATATTCGCAACTTCTGCAACTTATAGAAAGCTCCGAGACAGGGAGGCAGAAGCAAAAGGAGGAGCCAAAGGCGCAGAAAGAGGTGCAGGCACATCTTATAGTAGCTGGTTTGGAGCAAACCAAATATTCGAACCCATCACCGATAGCAAAGGAAGAGGAAGAAGTCAAGAAGGATTTTGTAGAGATAAAGGAGAGGCTATCCACTATAGTGCCAAAGGTAAAGGAGATCAAAAGGCCAAAGGCGAAGAGCAGCGACCTTGTACTTCCGACACTTTCGCTTACCGACCAGATATCCGAGCTCGAAAGGGTAATAGAAGGGGTTAAGGAAAATATATTTGACAAGGAGCACCTTGAGATAGTGAAGCTCGAGGTGTTCGGATTGCATGACATAGTTGAGAAAGCGGAGAGGGAAAGAAAGAAAAAGAAGGCACAGGCAGAAGCTGGCACGATAGAGGAGTCGCTGGTAGCAGTAAGGAACCAGAGGCTTGATGACGCAATAGCGTTGCTGCAGAACAGATAGCGCTTATAAATAAAGCTACAATAGTATACTAAAGATGGATAAATGTTTGGTAAACGGAAGCCGAGGATAGTGAATGTGGGCGGACAGAGCATAGAGCTTGAGCCCAAGCCAAGCAAGCTTAGCTTTTCGTTCAAAGGGTTCAAGAAGGCTGCTTCGCCGAAGCCTGCGGCGCCGAAGACAGAGCAGAAGCCGATCGCACAACAGCAAGCAGCAAGGCAATCCCAGCAAGGCATGCCGCAGCAGAAGACGCAGCTGCAAGGAGCAGGAGGCAAAGGCAGCAGCTGGAAGCATTATGTAGAGGGCATGGCGGCAAAGCACAAGGGCCTGGAATCCGCGCTCAGGGAGCAGGGGATTAAATCCAGCGTATTTGAATTCGTACAGAGGATGATATTTGCATCGATAATGGTAGGGATTGCCATAACAGTGGCAATGATAATACTGTTCATTAGGATAGGGCTTAACGCTGCAGCCAGCATAGTTCTCGGAATCATGCTTGGAGTCGCAATATTCTACGTGGCGCTTGGCTCTTTCCTCAACTTTCCATCGCAAAAAGGCAAGAAGTCGGCAAAGAACGTGGAGCGCGACATACTTTTCGCCGCTAGGGACATGATTATTTCCCTCAGGTCAGGAATGCCGCTATATAATGCAATAACTTCGGTAAGCACGGGTTACGGAGACGCAAGCAAGGAGTTCGCAAAGATAGTGGAAAGGGTCCAGCTCAACATGCCGCTTGAAGAGGCAATAGATGCAACAATAGCAGAGACCAAAAGCGACTCCTTCAGGAGGATAATGCTCCAGGCTTCGGTAAGCATCAAGGCAGGAGCGGATGTCATTTCGGCGCTTCAGAGCGTTATAGATACGCTCACGCAGGAAAGGGTAATAGAGCTTAGGAGATACGGCCAAAGGCTAAACGCGATTGCTATGTTCTACATGCTGTTCGGAATAATACTGCCAAGCATGGGCATAGCCGTTGTGACAATACTGACAACATTCATATCGATATTCACGATAACAGTCACCACGCTGTATGCGGCGCTTGTTGGAATCTTCTTCCTGCAGATAATATTCCTCAAGCTCATAACCGGCTCGAGGCCGACTTTCAGCATGTGATATTATGCTAAAAATACCGCAGATAAACTTCGAAAGGCTTGTCTCAAGGCAAGTGGCGCGCAGGTTCTCGAAGCTTTTGGATCTTGCAGGCATGAAAATGAGCATAAACAAGCTGCTCGAGATAATGATAACTGGCGCGTTTGCGGTATTCATAATCGCGCTTTTCGTTTCATACGCTCTGAAGCTTTCCATACCTATCGATATAGCAGCAGCGTTCATAAGCGCAGCGGTTTACATAGCAGCAATATACATGGTGCTGCAGTACTTCATAGACAAGAGGAAGACGCTGCTGGAGCAGATGCTTCCTGATTACTTCCAAATCGCATCCGCAAACCTGAGGAGCGGCATAGCGCTGGACAGGGCGCTCCTGCTTGCTGCAAGGCCGGAGTTCAAGTTCTTCAGCGACGATATAAAGGACATGAGCAGGAGGGTGCTTGGAGGCGAAACGCTTGATACCGCGCTCAACGAGCTTGCGGGCAGATACCGCTCCTTCCAATTGCAGCATGCCGTGCGCATGATGCTTGAAGCAGTGAGATTCGGAGGCGCGATGGCCGACCTGCTAGATCAGCTGAGCAGGGACTTGAGAAGCCAGCAGCTTATGCAAAAGGAGGTAGCGGGCCAGCTCCTCATGTACAGCATCTTCATCGCGTTCGCAGGCTTAATAGCCGCGCCTGTGCTTTACGGCCTTACAAGCCAGATGATCGTGGTAACTGACACTGTTTGGAAAGGGATACTCGCCCAGAATCCTGGAGGACTGCCTACTACAGGAGTGTCATTCCTCAAGCCTAGCCCGCCAAAGATAAGCCCGGGCACATATCACGAGTTCTCGATACTTGCGATAATCACGATTACGGGTTTCGCTAGCCTGATAATGTCCGCCATATCTTCTGGATCCGCGATAAAGGGGATCCGTTACCTGCCCCTTTTCATAGTGGCGGGATTCGGAATATACCTAGTTGTGCAGAACCTCATAGGAGCTATATTTACCAGCATCGGCAGCGTCTGATTTCTTCAGCGATTTCTTTATCGCGCGCAAGCGATAGACGCGCAAAGAGGAAAGAAGAGCGAGGAGAGTTGCCCGCATGGAGTTCATGGATTATTTGCTCCTTTCGCTTTCTATCATGGAGCCGCATAATTTACTCCACAGGCTCCATCGTAGACGCTGGAACTGCTGCATGCAACCCCTGCCGAGATACCGTACAGGTAACCAGGAGATGCGCTAGACACGGTATCGGGAGTCACATTCATGACCCCATTCAATCCGCCGCTAAGCGGATAATATGCAGCAGGCAGAATTCCTGGAACGCTATTGTTCAAATAGAGATCTGCAATCTGTTGCTGGGAAAGAGAAACGTTGTATATCGAGACATCGGCTATGTAGCCATCCCATCTTTGTGCTCCTGCATCAGAGCCGATGGTCATGGGCAAGCCCATCGGAAGAGAGATTGTGTTGCTGGTAGTGACAGGCCCGCCGACTTCCTTGCCGTTTAGGTATATATACTCGTTGCTGCCTGTCCAATTTCCGCAAAGGAAAGACCAGGAATTTGTAGGAACTGCGCTGGGGGTAATTACAGGCCCGAACCATCCGCTACCCGTGTGAACCCAAAAATCTCCTTCAGAATTGCCATTATTATTCAATGAAAGAAAGAAACTGTCGCTTGCGGTGTTGTCGTTTCCAACTATTTCGCGCCTAGTGCCTGTTATCACGGTGGGATTTATCCATGCGCATACTGTTATCTGGGAACTTGAGAGGGGTATTGCGGTGTTTACTGTAACATTGGAATCCTGGCCGTTGAATCTTGCAACGTTGGGCAAGGTAGCGCCGGATATGCCAAGAGTGTTATAGGAGCTTTTTGGATAAGGCGGAGAGACAGATGTAGGCATGCCAGAGGAGGTCGGTGCAGAGAAGACTGTTGAGGACACTGTTGCTGTTGGCATAACGCCGTTGGGCGGGTAGGTCCTACCAACAACCCAATATACGTATTGATCCATATATCCGCCTCCAGAACCAGCGCCGAATGAGAAATCAGGATATGAAAAAGAGGTGCCTACAGAATACGTTGCATTTTGTGACGAAGGTACAGAATACAGTCCACCTACATAAGACAAATTATAAGCTGCGGTTGTAGAACGCAGATATCCTCCTTTTGTAAAAGTGGGGTTGGCTATCATATACCAATAGTAATAGCCATTTCCATAGTCGGGGCCGGAAGCAGGATTAGCCACGCCGCTGCCTTGTACGCCTGCCCCCATCGAGCATGTTGCAGATTGTATTGGCTCTGTTTGCAAATAAGATGCACCCGCTCCAACCTGATTTCCGCCAGCATTACCACAAAGAACTATGCCTTGCAGGGAACTTGTATTCCCAAAAATACCCATATTATCTCCATCACTTGCACCACCCGAAGAGGTAAACATATTTTGTTGATAAGACGCTTCTACAATCATAGGCACTTTAGGTATTCTGCCGTTGTTAGGAGGAAACAACTCCGTTCCTTCACCAGTAGTATTTATTAGTTGTATGGCGCCTATTGCGGATATAAACTTTGGTGTAAAACTCCCGTAACTTACATGCGTACTCCACCCATCAAATCCATTTACGAATGACCCATAGATATTGAACACTCTTTGGCCGTCATCGTACTCGCCGTGGATGGCAGACAATTGAGATGCTTCGCCAGTAATATATTTATTTAGCAAGTTTGTTGATTTAGGAGCAAACCCCATATAGACTGTTATCGTGCTAGAAGCAGGTATGCCATTTGCGAGCTTTAGCCAGTATACCGTACTTGTTGAAGTGTTGCTGTTTCCGCTCTCAAGCCAAGAAGGAATTACCTGTCCGTTGGGATAGAAGAACTCAACATTCTGCAGATTGCCTGCTTCGTATGACGCATATGCCAGGCTGTTTACAGTTATAATTTGTTGGAAAGGTGCAGGAGTTGCGGTTGTTTGTGTATTCTGTATTGTTATTGGAGCATAATAATTCACATTTATAACGGAGGAGTTGCTTATCGTAACGTTAGGCAGATACAGCTTAGAGGAATTGCACGTAGCAAAGTTGTTGCAACCAAAACCTTCCACGGTGCTGTAGTTATAAGGATCGTATACCGCACCGTACTGCAAAGGATTTCCAACGTATCCGTTGATGTTAGAATAGGT
>JAKATY010000057.1 GCA_021827955.1 Microcaldota archaeon
TGTCTGCGCGTGGTGCATAGCGCGGAAGGGTCTATGTTGTGCGATATTATTATGGACGGATACAAGCCCCTGAAGTCGAACATCACAAGATTGTCGTATACTCCCGGATCCGGGGTCTTGACGTAGGCGCCTTCTATGGGGTTGCTGTTCCTCTCAAAGATCTGGTGCTCGTTGGGCCTGTTCGGTATGATCTCATTGAACAGGTAGGCGTTCTTCATCAGCAGGAATTCCACAAGCTGGCTTGTCGTGGATACCGCGACATCGCTGGGAAGGTCTCCAGTGATTTTTGAAAGCTCGAAGATTATCGGCGTGAACGTATTGTATACGGCCCTGAGCGCTTCCGCATCGTTGAGATTGTAATATACGAGCTCTTTCAGGCTGTCTCCTTCATCGTCCCACATCTGGTATATGTTCTCCTTCTCCACCATTACCTTCTTTCCCTCGCTTATTGCTTCATACACGTCCTTGAGCTTGAAGCTGTTCAGCTTGAGTATCCTTTCGGCAGCGCCCACCACAGAGATGAACTTTGCCACATTGAACATATCTATGTGCACTCTTCCCGCTATCTTTACCCTGTCTACGAGCCCGTGCTTCTCCAGCCTTGTCTCTCCCCTAAACCTTCCTATATCAAGCTTGACCTTCAGTGCTTCTGCACGCTCCAGCATGTACTTTATGTCGAAGTTCGTAGATGCGTATCCGGATATTATGTCTACGTCAAGCTCGTTGAGCTTCTTTGAAAACTTTTCAAGCATGTCCTTCTCGTCTTTTGCGAGCTCCACGAAGTCGGCGTCTACCTTTTTGTATGTTATTACCCCTTTTTCCAATTCCTTGTCTCCCTTCGAGTACGAATAGCTTATCATGAGTATAGGGTCCTTTTCGGGCCTTGAGGCGCCTTGCGGATTGTACGTCTCTATGTCGAAGCAGAACGAATTTAGCGATGCCCATCCGGCAGGGCCGCCGGGATTATCCTCCTTGCTGCTGATTTTTTTAAGCACCCAGATCTTGCCCTCTCTTTCTATCTCTGCAGAGTAGTATGAAAATGGGGTTATGCCTTTGTCTATTATGTATCTCCTTGCGAACACTATGTTGTTTTCGTATGCTACCCCCATGTGCGCCATCGCGGCGCTAAGCTTGGGCACATGCATCGGGTTCTTGGTGTAAACTTTGTATGCTACTGTCTCCTTTCCAAAAATCTTTTTAGTTACTTCCTCTGCTTTCGCCACGCTTATCCTTTTTCCGTTGTCCTCCGTGTAGGTTCCCATTACTTCGCTGAGAGAAATGCCGCTGTAGGGGACCAGGTAGAAATACGACATGAAATCCCTGTCGTATATCTCGTATGGTTTTTCATCTTCGCCTTTGAACATGAGCCTTATGTATGCGGAATCCTCGAAGTTCATGTAGTCTACATCAATGACTATGCCCGTGATTGTCATTTTGTCTTTCTGCGTATCCTCTCCCTCCATAAATATCCTCAAAATCCCGTGCTATCCTATTCCTTGATTTCGGATCAGCAGCGCATAAAGAAGGACAACACTCCTGCTAAAATCCAGATGATATAGGCAAATAAAAGAATTTATAACATGAGTATGGTGCCCTGGCATCGGGCCAACAGCTCTTCACCGCCTGCGCTAGGCATCGGCAACAAACTTATCCTTCAGCCTAAAAATAAGAAAACTGGCAGGCAGACGAATCTGCCTCCATGTTTAACGCCTTGCAGAAATTCCGCAAGTCGCGCGATTTTATTTCTGCTGCTTCGCTGCCGCGCCCTCTTTGCTTTCCTGTATCTTTGTAGGGCTGATTACAAGCGGCGGTATAAGCCCGAGCGAGTATGCCACGAGCGTGCCAGTTGCGCTGCACCTGAAGTTAAGGCCGTTTATTATCTCTTCGGCGAGCTGCACGGGAAGCGAGTTCGTTTCCGTCCATTTCTTGAGCACCGCGCTTATTGCGTCCTTGGAATCCTTTACGTCTATCTCCCCGGAGAGCTTTATGTGGCCTACGCTTTTAGCCTCCTTTGTAGTGTTGTCCTGGTAATCGGCGTAAAAAGAGTACTCGACCTTGAGCATGTCGCTGTTCTGCGAAACTCTCTCTATATTTATGTTCAGCCTTGGAAGCATCTGCTTTACAAGCGATTCCTGCGAATCAATAGCTCCTTCTACCTTGGTTATGGTAAATCCTGTTATCATAAAACCACTCTTCTTAATATCTGCTGAAAAGTATTTATAATGATACTTTTGCGCAAGCCGCTATCTGATATGCTCTTCGAATTCCTTCATGCTTCTGAATATGAAATCGGGCTTGTGCATCTCCAGGTACTCGTAGCTGTCGAATCCTCCTGCAACCGCGCATGATTTTATGCCTGCATACTTGGCGAAAAGTATGTCATCTGCCATGTCTCCGATATATACTGCCCTGCTCTTTTTGACATTGAGCGTCTTCAGCATGAGTTCCGCTCCAAGCGGGTCCGGCTTCAGCCTGTTTATTGCCTGAAGGCTAAGCATAGCTTCAAAATATTCGAGCATGCCCAGCTTCTCAACCTCTCTGTATACCCTATAGAACACTCCGTCAGTAACGAGCGTGACAAGTTTGCCTCTGCGCGAGAGTTTTGACAAAGCCTGCTTCGCTCCTGCTCTTAGGCGCGGCTCCAGCAGAAGCAGCAAAAGGTCCGAGCTCCTCACCTCGAAGCTGGTTTTTGTGCGCATTATGCTCTCATATGCGCCTTTTTTGTAGATATGCCTCTCCACCTCTTTAGGCTCTTCTGCGATCGCTTCAGATGCAGTTAGCCTTCTAGCTTTGGCCTTCCTGATCCTCCAAAGGGGGTTGAGCTTCTTGTTTAGCTTTCTCCATATGGGCTCTATGGCGAGCGTACCGTCCCAGTCGAAGATAAACAGGTCGAAGTCCCCTGTATTTAAAGAATCCTTTTCGATATTCATGTTCAAAACCGGATCAGCTCCATATTATCTCTATTGCGGGCTTGTATGGCATAGCCCTTGAAGCGCGTGCAGATTTAGACTTGCCCTCCTCCTCTACCTCGATGCTGAGCATCGTCTCTCCATTTATGAATCCCTTCGCTTCTTCCAGCGACTTTTCAAGCGCCGTCTCGTCCATCTCCGCAGTTTCTACAAGGGTTCTTACATTCTTCGCAAACTGTGAAACAAATTTCGACAGCCTTTCCTTATCTATTCCTGAAAGCGCGCTGCTGCCTATTGTGCCGCCAATGTCCTTTGTCTTTGAGAGCAATGCGTATGCTGTAGCCTTCCACTGTTCTGCCACTATGATCTTTACCTTTGAGACCTTCTTTCCCGCATTCAAATCCATTTTGGAGCTCAGCTCTACACTTTTCTTTATGTCTTCTATAGTACCCTTTATTATCTCCTCTATCGCCTCCTCCTTGTCGCTTATCATCCCTTCGTCCTCCTCGGGCCATTTCTCCCTTACTATGAGCGTATTATTGCCCATCATGTGCCAGAGCTCTTCAGCGAAATGCGGCATTATCGGGGCGAGCATCTTCACTATCTTTTCCATGAAATCTTTCACCACTATGCCGTTTTTTCCGCCCCTTCTTTTGTACCACTGCAGTTCGGAGACCGAATCGTAGAACATGCGCGTATATGCGTTTCTTATGTTCATGTTCTTCATGTATGCGGTCGCATCCTTTATTTTCCTGTTCAATTTTGAATAAAGCCAGTAGTCTATGTGCGTCAGCTCTCCGCTTTCCATCGCGTTGACTTCGCCTGCTGTCTTGTACAGGTATTCGTTCCTTTCATAGACCCCTTCCAGCGCCGAAATGTTGAAATTTATGTCGGTGTCAAGGTCCGCGCTAGTAACCTCGAGGAACCTGAGCGGATCCACGCCATATTTCTCCGCGCCCGAAATCAGAGGCACTATGTTGCCCATGCTCTTGCTCATTTTCTGGCCTTCAGAATTTACGAACCCGTTCACGATTATGCTTTTAGGCCAAAACTTCTCCGGAAAGAGCGCCACATGGTTGAATATGTACATCGTCAGATGGTTCGGCACGAGGTCTGGCGCCGAATGCCTTCTTGTGCTTGTGTACCAATAGTCTATGCTGTCCTTGCACTTTTTGATAACCTCTTCGCTTATGCCCGTATCTTTCGATACCGCGGATATGTCTTTGTTGTATTCAAACAGGTAATCGAAAAAGCTCGGTTTGAGGCTTTCCGGCTGAACGTTGTTGGCCGCGAGTATGTGGTCGAAGGTGTAGAAAGTCATGTATATCGTGGAATCGGAAAGGGACTCTATGATATGAGAAGGATTGAACGGAAAAGGCGTTCCAAGGCCCTGCGCCCTTTCCGCAGCTCTCAGGTCTATCCAGTCTACTACTCCTCTAAATGTCTCGTCAAGCTTCTGTGGGTAAATCTTCATGCTGCCAAGATGTTTCATGACCTCCGCTTTCCATTTCTCGTTTCCATAATCTATAAACCACTGGTCGCTTACCACTTTTACTATTACCTTGGTGCCGCATCTGCAATATACGGGCTCCTCATTTGTGAGTAGGTATATGCTCATCGCCTGTCCCTTAGCTGACATCTCTTTCTTTATCTTCTCCCTCGCCTCCTGCTCCCTGAGCCCTTTGTAAGGGCCTTCTGCCATTATCCCCCAATGCGCCTCTTCCTTGTATATGGCCTTTGTGGCTCTGTCAAGCACGTCATCTTCGGCATCTATATTTCCATCAATCAAGCTGAGATACGCTAGTGCGGGTATGCTATCATCTATGCTCTTCTGCCCGTTGCCGCTATGCCCGTCGCCAGTTCCAGATCCCTCTTCCTCCGCAAATGAACGCCCTAGCGTTTTGCCATCTTTGGAAGGCTCTATGTCTATTACCTTCCTGTACCTGATCTCTCCGACAGGATAGCCATCCCTCTTCAGCCTTTCTATCGCGGCATAATCAAACGGAGCGTGCGAAGGAACGCTCATCACCACTCCCGTCCCAAAGTCGCTCTTCACGAAGAATCCGGGCAGGACTGGAATTTCATTCCCCGTTATCGGATCCAGGGCTTTTTTCTTGAGCAGTTCGTCTGCCGCGATGCTTCTCTCTACCTCAAGCTTCTTCTGATTAGAAAGCATTAGCGCAGCATCCTTTGCAAGATAATATTCCTCTTCTCCTATTTTTGCCACTACATATTCCGCATCCTTGTTTATGAATAAGTTTGTCACTGCGTATATCGTCTCAGGCCTGTATGTCGCACATAGAAAATATGCGTTGGAATCGGCATCCTTGAACTTTATTGCTATATTCTCCTCTATCCTGGGCTGCACGTCGTGCCTTGTGTCATGCTGCCCTACAACGTTGTTCTCGTTGGTGCACCAACCCACAGGATGCTCGCCCTGTACTATCAGCCCCTTTTCCTTGAGCTTTAGAAATTGCCATTCTACAAGCTTGCTGAATCTCGGCTGTATCGTGTCGAACTTCCTGCGCCAGTCTATGCTGTAGCCGGCTCTTCTCATCCCTTTTTCCATTATGTCAGTGAAGAAATTCGCTATGAACATGGGGTCGGCCATCTTCCGTATGTCGCTCTCCTCTATGCCGTAGTCAGCCAGCTCCTCGAACAGCTCCTTGTCGTTGTTGCGCACTCTTTTTGCTATCGCAAGTATCGGCGTGCCCGTTTTGTGAAAAGCCATAGGATAAAGCACGTTGTACCCTCTCATCCTGAGGAATCTTGCATTCATGTCCGCTGTAGAATAGGTGCGCAGATGGCCTATGTGCTGCGGCATATTTACGTATGGCAATGCGGCCGTCACAAGTATACCCTCTCGGTCGTCGGGATCGAATTCGTATACCTTTTCGTTATCCCATACCTTTTGCCATTTGCTCTCTATGCTGTTGTAATCTATCATCGTATCACGGGTTTGGTACTGCATCGTATTTAATTTCGTCAGCAAAGAATTTGTCGTGCCTTCAACGCATTGACGCGGTGCAGTTTGTGGAAACAGCTCTTGTGCATTTTACGTGCTTATTGAATAATGTCCAGACTGCTAAACTAATGCGCTAAAAACCTATAATAATCTTACCTGCAATATCAGAAGCGATTGCAGAAGAGGTGGTAAAATGGAGATGAAAGCGACAGAATTGAAGAATATACTAAGGCCAGAGAATACCGCTCTTGTTGTCTGGGATGTCCAGAATATGCTTGTGGAAAGAATATTCAACAAGCCCGAGTTTGTCTCGAGGCTTGACAGCTTGATAACCGCGGCGCGCAAGGCGAAGATACCAATTTTCTTCACAAAGATAACTCCTTTGCCAGAAAGGTTTGAATCGGCCGCGCGAAAGCTCGCGTACAAAGGAAGCTTCTCAAACATGAAGAAAGAGGATTTTGATCTTTACCTGAAGCCTTCGGAAGGGGATACGGTTTTCAACAAGCATACAGCGAGCATATTCGTTGGCACGCCATTCGATCTCATGCTGAACAATGCAGGAATAAAGAATATACTGTTCACAGGCATAGCGACAGAGATAGGCGTAGAGTCAAGCGCGCGCGAGGCCTCAAACAGGGGTTACCTGCCTATAATAGTAAAGGACTGCGTTTCCTCCTCAGACAAAGAAGCGCATGAGAGATCGCTGCTCAATATGGACAAGCTGATGGCCCTTGCGAGCTCTGATGAAGTTTCGCAGGCTCTTGCATAGAAATGCAACGCGCGCAATAATGCCGCGCGCATTTAGGCCTTATTTATGCCCGAAAGCAACAAAAACAGCATAAGCGTTCCGGTAGCCGTTGCGATCGGTCTTGGAGCCATAATAGGCGCAGGCATATTCGTGCTAAGCGGCACAGCAATAGCGCTTGCAGGAAGCTACTCCATAATCGCGTTCCTGCTTGTCGGAGTGGTCGCGCTCTTCGTGGCCCTGGAGATGGGCGCTCTTGGAAAGGTTATGCCGCATGCGAAAGGCGCGTCCTATTCTTTCGTCTACAATGCATTTGGCAGTGAGCTGGGCTTCATAACCGGAATACTCATGTATTTCAGTTTTGCAACCTCCGTGTCTGCGATAAGCCTCGGCTTCGGTTCCTATCTCTCAAGTATGCTCGGGCTCGGAGTGCAAAGCTATTCCATACCTTTTGCAATAGCGCTGGTCTTCGCGCTCTCGGCGCTCAACGTAATAGGGATAAGGAAAGCCGCGAAATCCGACGCCGTGCTCGTTTCCGTAAAGCTCACAATACTTGCCATATTCGTAATATTCGGAATAGTGTTTGCGCTTTCCCACGGCGCGTCGTTCATGCAGCATTTCGCATCAACGGCGAAGCAGTCGAGCATCAGCGCGATATTCGCTGCAAGCGTAGCGATATTCTTCGCATATTCCGGCTTCCAATCCATATCAACGATAACCGACAAGGTGAAAGGCTCTGCCAGCGGGGCCGCAAAATCGATACTGTATGCGGTGCTTATAAGCCTTTTAGTGTATGTCCTTGTAGTGGTAGCGCTGATAATGCTCGCCCCTGTAAGCTCATACTCCATTTCTGCAGATCCCCTCTCAACCGCGCTCAAGTATTCCGGAGCGCCTTCATGGCTTTTCTTGCTCGTGGATTTCGGAGCGCTCATCGCGACAGCTTCGGCAACAATTGCGATGATACTCAGCTCTTCTCGCCTCTTCTATCAGATAGGAGAAGACAGGCTCCTCCCTAAGTTCTCGAGAAGCTACAATCCCAAGAGCGATGTTGCAGTCAATGGAGTGATAATATCGGCGCTCATAGGGGTAGTAATGCTGTTTTCCGGCAACATATACATAATAGCGGCAATAAGCAACTTCGGGCTGCTTTTCGCGTACCTTCTCACAAGCTTCGCAGCGATACATTACAAGAGACAGCTGCGCGAAAGGTTCACGCTTCCCGCATATCCGTATCTTCCTGCAATCGCGATAGTCGCGCTCATAATATTCCTTATAGGCATGCCGAGGGAGGCTCTGGTAATAGGCTCGGCGATGATCATGTCGCTTCTGGTGGTATACTACTTCTTCAGGGAGCTAAAGGGGAAGAAAGTGGTAAAAGTAAAGCTTTTTGAATAAAGCAACGCAATTGTGCTATGCGCTATGGGTGCTGCAAATGATGATAGGCATAATAGGGGCCCCGAACAAGGGCAAAAGCACGCTTTTTTCAGCTCTCACGATGCACGATGTGCCCATCGCAAACAGGCCTTTCACTACGATAAACCCTAATTTCGCCGTTTCATACGTCACGAGTCCATGCCCCGAAACCAGGCTCCGCGTAAAGTGCAATCCAAGGAACTCTATGTGCGTGGAAGGCGTAAGGCAAATACCTATAAACATAGTGGATGTTGCCGGACTTGTTGAAGGGGCACACGAGGGCCGCGGGATGGGCAATAAATTTCTGAATGATCTCTCCGCGGCCGATGCCTTCATATTGGTGGTGGACGGCAGCGGAAAGACTGACGCAGAGGGCAACTTCTGTGAATCCTGCAACCCAGAGGAAGATGTGAAGATGGTAAAGCGGGAGCTGGCTGAATGGGTTGGAGGCATAATCTCGAAGCATCTCAACACCGTTTCGAAAAGGGCCGATGGAGCAGAAGCTCTGGCAGAAGCGCTCACGGGCCTGAAAATAAAGCGTGCTGATGTAGAAGCTGCGCTTGAGAAAAGCAGTCTCTCTGGCAGCTTCATAAATTGGGGCCATGAAGATACGCTGCTCTTCTCAGAAAGGCTGCTGGAAGTTTCAAAGCCTATTCTCATAGCTTTCAACAAGTTTGACACCAAGGAAGCGCAGGAGAATTTCAGCAAGGTGCACCTGGGCTATCCTGTCGTGCCATGCTCAGCGGCAATAGAACTTGCCGTCAAAAAGGCAGAAAAGCAGGGCCTGGTGAAATACCTGCCTTCACAAGGCAGGCTTGAACCGCTTGAAAGTGGAGCCAGCGAGGAGCAGCGGAGGGCGCTGGAATACATGTCCTCATTCATAAAGGAGCACGGAACTAAGGTGCAAGAGCTGCTTAATGAGGCGGTATTCGGGCTTCTGAAAAGCATAGTGGTATATCCCGTGGAAGATGAGAGCAAGTACGCTGACCATTTCGGAAACGTGCTTCCAGATGCAGTGCTCATGAGAAGCGGCTCAACAGCGCAAGACCTTGCCTACGAGATACATACCGATATAGGAAAAGGGATGCTTTATGCAGTAGATGCGGTAACGAAGAAAAGATTGGGCAAAGACTATGTGCTCAAGGACGGCGACGTAATAAAAATTGTAAGCTCTTCAAAGCCCAAATAGATTTAAGCAGAGCGGCTCTATCCTATTCCTGCCTGGCTTATGGTATTATGATACATTGTGCCGTTCTGCGGCCAATGCCGCAAGCGCAGGTACCACAACAAGCAGTATGATGATGGGCAGCACCACTGCATATATTAGAAAATAGGAAAGCCTCAAGCTAGGAAGGATCCCTACATCTACATATTTTATTATTAGGTAGAGTATGGCTATTATTATGAGGTATATGAATGAGGCGTAAACCGCGTTTACAATCCCTGCTCTAGCAGCCATGCTTGCTTTGTGTGATGCGGCTCCAACCTTTTCGCCTATGTAAGCCGCTACGATAAGTGCTATTATTATCGGGCCCGGTATGTAAAGTATTGCGCTCGAAATGGTTGCAAGGCTGCCGCTGAACTGCGTTATGCCGTTGCCCGCCAAAAGAGGCATGATTGCGGCTTTTATCAGGACTCCTATCAGGATCATTATAACCCAGAAAACAAGCGCACCAGCGATCTCTATGTTGCCGCCTTCTCTCTCACTTTGTTCCTCGCCGCTTTCTGTGTTTTTGCCCCAATTATCGCCGTATTCAAAGGAGCTTTTCTCTGCAACGTTTTTGGCTATTCAATGCACCCAAGCGATACGCTCACGATAAACGATTATCAACAACAATCAAAATATTTATAATAGTTGTTTGCAGATATCTTATATGCAAGTTATTAAAATCCATTAGCTGAAAGTGTTGAAATGCCAACTTTACAATCGCCGCAGTCTCAGGCCGGAGTCATGAGCTTCTACGACGCTCCGACAAATGGCCCGAAGATCAACCCGAAGATAATAATGGCGATAATAATCATCTTTGTGATAGTCGTGCTTGTGCTAGACAGGATTCATTTTGGGGGTTAAGGATTCACCTCTTATCCTTGCTCTTTTTCTGGCAAATTCTCAAAACAAATAAGGTACAGAGTGGCGTCAACTAACCGTTCACGCTGCAGTTTCAAACGATCCTGAAAACATCTCTTTTGACCTCGCTCACATCGCCAAATTCAGAAAGCATGTAGAGAACGCTCCTCACCGCGTCCTCGTCCATGTCTGTTGTCTTGGCTATCTCGGCTACGCTCGTGGCTTTTTTATCCATCGCCTTTATTACCTTGCCGGTGTTTTTGTTGATGAAGCTTCTCATCACGATATAGTACTTTTTGTTGAACGCCCTGGTTCCAACAACCTCTCCTGATCTTATGCTGTTCTCAAGCATTTCGGAAAGCGCAGACGCTTCGGTTTGGTTGCTTATTACAACGTAGCCGTCCTTTTCAAGCAGGTCGAGATAGCTTTTTGCATCGAGAGATTCTGACCATTGAAGCCTGCCGCTATCCTCTTCCGCTTTCTCCTTGCGCGGCTCGGCCTTTGGCTTTTCCTCTTCCGCCACGGGCTTTTCCTCCTCCTTCTTCTGTGCAGCTTGCGTGCCCAGCTTCTCTCTCTTGCCAAAAAGGAACTTGTCGTATATATTTTTCGATATGCTGTACTTGTAAGTGGTTTCGCCTTCCTTTTTGAAAAGGCTCACGGCCTTTTTAGAAATAAGGGATTTGAGTATCTTCTGTTCCTGCGGCGCGAGGAGCTTAGACACTTTGTCCTCGGTCCTGTCAGAATACCTCAGCGTATCAAGCTTCTTTAGCACTTCTACCTCAACGGGCTGCAAGGCGACAGCATTGCTCATGCCTCCGGACCTTTCTCCTGATTGCTG
>JAKATY010000013.1:0-509 GCA_021827955.1 Microcaldota archaeon
ACCGACTAACGGCGAAAAAACTAATTTTATGACTAAGCTGTTCATGAAATTGTTCAAGGTCAAACCAGAGTAAAGCATGTAAAGCAAATAGGGGAACGCTGCGCGCATGCTATCGGCTCGTCAAAATCTCACGGTGATTTAATTTGAAAAGGCGTATTAAACTGGTGCTGGCTGTAGTTATAGTAGTAGCTATAATCTTCGCCGCGCTCATATTCTACGTTAACTCGCTAGTGTCGCATGCGTTGTCTTACCATGCTCCTCCTCCAAAAGTTCTCGGTGCAAAGAACATCTCTGCATACGTGCAGATGCAGGATCTGCTCTTCTACAATAACAACAACTCAATAATACCTTATGCTCTGCTAAATTACACCTCGCATAACATAACGGAGCTTCACATCTTAAGTTCATTATATAAGTACAAGCCTCCAACTAATATTTACATGATGAATACGTCTGACGAATGCCTTAACTGCGGAAATATAGCTCAGTTCTACGGCTACCTTTCCAAC
>JAKATY010000013.1:519-10738 GCA_021827955.1 Microcaldota archaeon
TATCTTGCGGATTACCACCTGCTTGACGGATTTAATCATTTGCAGAACATTTCAGTCCAGGAGCTTCCTGGCATGGCAAACGACTCTATACTCATAGTGCCAAACGGCCTGCTTCCAAGCTCGTTGCTTGGAAATTACGGCAGCACCAATTCATCGCTTTTGCAGTACCTGGTATCGAAAGGAGTTAGCATAATCTACATAGGAGGCGGTTTCTCGAGCATGCTGCTTCCTGGCGGGGTTGTCACGCCTTCCCCCTCTTTACCATCTTATCTCTCTACAACAAAATACTCGCCGCAAAAGCAGAACCTGTCAATCCCGCAGAACTTCTCGCTCTACTTTTCAAGCCCTACCTTTTCGTTTTCAAATGGTAATTCGTACTACAACATAACCTATGTAAATATCGGTGGAACTAACAGCTCGATAGTGGCTTTCTCAAACTACCTGGATTCGTGGAAAAACAACTCTGAAGCAGCAGAGGACGTGGCAAAAACAATAGAGTCGCTGCTCTGGATGCCTTATTATTCCGAAGGATACCAGCAGGTACGCCTGAATGCAACATCTAGCGGCTCTCTTGGCGTTGCGATGGAGTTTCCAGGCATAGCCTATTCCTACTCTGATCTGAATGAATTAAATTCAGGGTATGGCAGGATTCTTCTTTATACCAATGAATCTCTGTCTCCTGCCTCAAAAGCTGTTTTCTATCCTGTATATTACAAGCCGAATTTTTATCTTAACGGCACGCTGTCATTGCCTTCTGAGCTCGTGCCAAACGGGGCTACTAACGTAGGAGTAACTATCTTTACAAACTCCGTAGTGCCGATACCTGTAGAACTGCATATAACTGTATACAACATGAACATGACCGATGTTTATTCTACATCATTGCCCCCCGTATCCGCTTTCGGAAATTTCACATTTCTGAAGCATGTGCAGTTTCCCCTTGCTCCTGGCGAGTACATAGCGTCGCTGCAGAATTTCTATGACAAGCAATATGCCGCCTCGATGTTCTTGGTGCCAAACATAGAAATAAAGCCCATCGTAGAAAACTTTTCCAGCGGCAAATTTGTATTCTTTATCTCTGATCTCGGGGTTCCTATCTCTGGCGTTAACTACTCGATAAGCATAAACAAGCTCTATCCCCAAACAGGAATTATACAAAACGGCACGCTAACGTACCTGCTTCCTCCAGGAAGCCCGCAAGCTTTCGGGAACGTGACTTTCAACGTGCAGATGTTTTCCGAATCCTTCCCATATGTTTCATATAATGCGCCGCACGTAGTCACGATAAATTCGCAGTATGTTGAGCTTGCAATAGTGCTCATAATCGTAATGCTCATGGTGGTGCTCATACGCGCACCAAATCGCGATGAATTCTACATAGATGTTCCAATACTGCCACCACAGCAAAAGGTGCAGATAAAGATAAGGTCGCAGGAGATCGTGTCAGCTTTCGACAAGCTCAATGCCTACTATCACTGGAAGTACATGCCTCTTTCATTGAAAGAGGTCAAAAACGCAATATCAAACTACATACGATACAACAATATACCCGTAAATCTTACTTACGGAAATGTGGAACTAATCCTCAACAAATTGGCGAGCGCAAACCTGATAGTGCAGGTTGAAGATCTTTATATGCCTTCGTACTGGATAAGCCAAAGCGGACATTCAGCGGAATATCTTTCGATATTCAAGAAGTTAAGGACCTATTTTGTAACAAATACTTTTGTGTTCACAGATCTGGATTCAAGCAATCTTGCAGACATAGTTACAACGATCCACGGCGATAGGGTATACTTCGTAATCTATTCAGACACGAGCAAATTCAAGGATATCAAAGTTTATCCAGACATAAAGCTCTATATAGTGCTACTCAATTCAGACAAGCTTGCAGATTTCAAGTCGAAGCTGTATGCTTCAACGAGCGTAGAAGCCGAGGAACTGAAGATGTACATTTCTGCAGGAATAGTAAAGTTGGTGGATGCTGACAATTTGGAGGATAATATAACCTAAGCTGCATCCCGATTCAATTAAATCTGAAAGCTGCAAGCACGTAATTTTGCGCAGTGCTTCTTATCTCTCTTTATCGTCTTACTGCACGCCTTCGTCTCCCGTTTCCGCTTTGCCTTTGCCTTCAGGCTCTTCTTGCTCCTCCTTGTCCAGCGCCTTTGGATAATGCTTTGTAACAAGTTTCTCGAGATCTCCCCTTATCTCCTTTTCATCTATGCCGGTGAGTCCGCTGAGGTCCTTCGCAAGCTGGTTCGCATACCTCATTATCGTTCTGTACTTACTCTTGTCTATGTTTGCCGAAGTCCTTTCGCTTATGTATCTCTGCACGCCTCTTGCGGCTTCCATTACCCCCAGCTTTATCTCATCTATTATCTCGTCCTCCTGTGCTATAGCCTCTTTGCCTACCCCTGAATAGGGTATATATACCGAAGAAACGTTAACTAGCACGCTGACGGGCTGGTTTTCTATGTCTATCTTGTACCTCTTCCAGTCTATGTCCTTTACCGCTTCGGTTATTGCGCAGCTTCCACTGTCAAAAAGCAGCGGCACCTTGTTCGCAAATCTCAGCACGTTTCCCTCATAGCCTTCAGCGGTTTTCTTTCCGGCGCCCCCTCCAAATGCTACTGCAGCCTCGACCACGAACGGCACTCCGCCCCTGAATACCTGCGGCTTCCTCTTCGTAACCGACATGAAATCGGGTGCAAGTATATTTTTAAGCGCTTTTTCTATCTGCTCCTTGCCTATCGGTATGATGTATGACGCGTCTGGAGCTATCCATTGTGTTTCCTTTATGGCTTTTACAAGTTCTTCGGCTTCTGCCCATGCCATGCTTTTGGGGTCCTTATCGAAATCCACGCCTTTCGCGATGTTCCTGAGGTCATTTACCTTGTTCTGCGATGTCCTTGCAAAAGTTTCGATCAGGAAGCTTGATATCTTTCTGCTCTGGCTCGCATGCGCGAAATCCAGTATGTCGTTCGTGGAAAGCCCTAGCGGATGCGGCTTTGTGGGCTTGGGTCTTTCCGGTATTGTGTCTATTGAGCGCAGGAACACTGTTTCTTTTCCTTCAGGGTCCACGAGCTTGATCTGCGTATGCGGGTTCGAAAGCGCTGTCCTTTTCAAGTACTCGTAAACTCCGTGATCGCTGTTTTCGTATTTTACATCAGCGAAATCTCCTTCTATATAGAGGCCCCTTTTGCCGTCTCCTGCAGTTTCCGACTCTGAAGTGTTGCTTACTATTGGCTTGTTTCTAACTGTATCTATTGAGACTTCGCATATGAAGGACTTGCCTTTGCCCGTATAAGACACCACTTTTATGGGCTTGCCGGTGGTTATCTGCGAAAAGAGCGTGCATCCCGCAGCACCTATTCCTTGCTGTCCGCGTTGCTGCATATACCTGTGGAATTTGGTGCCTGCAAGTATAGTGGCGAGCGATTTTCCTACATACGCTTTTGGTATGCCGGGTCCGTTGTCCTCAACCCCCACCCTAAATGCGTTCTCATCCAGCTTTGTTATCGTGACCGTTATCTCGGGCAGTATGCCAGCTTCCTCGCATGCATCCAATGAGTTTGTTACGTATTCGTGCACTACGGTTACGAGGGATCTCACAGGGCTCGAATAACCCAGCATCTGCCTGTTTTTCTTGAAAAATTCAGCTATGGAGTGCTCCTTGAACTCTTTGAAAATCTCATCAGCATGCAAAACTTCCATGTATAACACCGATCGCCAGTATCATAAGCAGCAAACAAAAATAATGTTCTGTAACTTATTATAAGTTCTTGTTTTTCTTGTGGAGAGCCTCAAGCCTCTGGTACGCTTTTCTGTGGGAGCCGCCGTTTATCAATGTTTTTATGGCTGCCTCGGCTTCGCCTATCGCTTCGATATCGCCTATTACACATACCGTGTCGCCGTAAATGCTTATAAGAGCTGAACTTACACGCTCTATGTACTTCTTCGTCCTCCCGCCTTGCCCTATAATCCTCGCCTCTATGTCGTGCAGCCTATCCTTGCTTTCGAATATCGGATCCAGGTCTATTGTGCTCATGTAGTACTTGTCGTTTAAAAGACGCATGGCTTCCTTGGCGTTGAATCCTCTTCCGAAAGCGAAGATTACCTCTTTTGCTGCATACTCTCCGTACGCATCTCCGTTTATCTCAAGGTAGTTCCCGTCTCCGAAGCGTATCTCGCATTTGCATTCGCCCTCGAGCTTTTCAAGCATCTGCCTATCGCTCTTGAGCTTCGCAATCCTCTCTTTTGGTATGTAAACCTGCTGCATCAAATCCTCTTTTGTAAGCCTGCAAACCGCAATCCATGTGAATATTCCCTTCTTTGCGTAGCCTCAGGATCGCAATTCCAAGCTTTTACCTGCACGCATGCGCTTGCATTTAGTTGCTGGTAAATCAAAAACCTTATAAATGCGCAACATAAAAATAATAAATGGTTATGTTTGAAATCCTCGGGCACTGCGAGAGGATTTTCGGCGAGTTTGCGCTTTTATATGCTGCAATGCATCATCGCGAAGAATGCATGTGGCGCAATTCCGCTAATTTTCCTTGAGATATGCGCTTTTCGAAACCTTTAAATATATATCTTATCATTATCCTATCGTGATTCTGTCATGATACATCAAAAGATGTGTCATGAGGGTATCGCACGGGGATGAAATTATGCGATCGAAAAGCGAAATAGAGAGGGAGCTCAAGACCATAAAGAAATACCTCAAGGCTGTTTCAGCCAATTCTAATGCTTCGAAGGATCTAATACTGCAGAATGAGAAATCAAGCGAGACAAACTCGAATCTTTTCGCCTTGCTAAAGTACATGATAGATGAAAACAAAAAGACGACCATGCTTCTCAAGGGCATAGCCGAAAGCATCGGCAAGCTCGAGGAAGCTATAAGCTCTCCAATAGAGGAAGAATCAGGAGAGAATGAAATAAGCACAATCCCTCAAACAAACGCAAAGGAAGTACCCCTTTCCGAATCAGACACGAAGATAATACAGGCCATTCAGCTTTCACCGCACAGCATGGCCTGCGCCGAAGATATAAAAGTAAAGCTCGGGTATAAGGGCAAGAACGGGGCTTCGGCGCGGCTAAACAGGCTGTACAAGATGGGCCTGCTTGAAAGATATCAGCTTGGAAAGAGGGTTTATTACAAATATGATGCTGGCAAGGCGACCAATACACTAATTATATCACCTCCACAATAGGGTAGACCTGCTTCGGCAGGTCTCCCGTTTTTGCTTATTTAGCGTGAGCTCTCTGAATTCTCGGCCCGCACGGAAAAGCTAAAATATCTTGCTTGCATCTTATATGCGGTTTACATGGAAAGCGCAATAGGCGATGATACAAAGGATAGCCTCAAGGCTCTTTTTGAGAAGCTTCCTTATTCATACAACGTGACGGGCACAGCCTCAGAAATAAAGAGCGATTATGCAAAGAGCGAAGGCAGCGAAGTCTCTGTAGCCGGGCGCGTATTGGCGATAAGGCGCTCAGGAAAGCTCATGTTTCTCGATCTGCTTGATTCTACCGGAAAGATACAGTGTTTTTTCGATTATTCTGTGCTTGGAGAAGATTCCTTCGAAAGTGCCAAGTCGCTGAACCTGGGAGACATAATAGGGGCAAAGGGAACTGTATTCAAGACGAAACCTGGAGAAATAAGTATAAACGTAAAGGAGCATGTGCTGCTGAGCAAGGCCATCAGGCCTCTTCCTAGCGAGTGGTACGGCCTCAAGGATACGGAGCTGAGGTACAGGAAGCGCTATCTTGATTTAATACTTAATAGCCAGACAAGGAAGATATTCCTTGCGAGGAGTGCGATACTGAAAGGCATACGCGAATTCCTCGAAGGAAAAGGCTTCACAGAGTTTGAGACACCTGTAATACAGCCCCTGTATGGCGGAGGCGATGCCGAGCCTTTCAAAACATTCGTAAACACGCTCAACGAAGACGACTATCTCAGGATATCTGACGAGCTTTATCTTAAGAGGCTTATAATAGGCGGGTTTGACAAAGTGTACGAGATATGCAAGGACTTCAGGAACGAGGATCTTGACAGCGAGCACAGCCCGGAGTTCACGATGATAGAGTGGTATCAAGCGTATGCCGATTACAACGATATGATGGACCTCATAGAGGATCTTCTACTCCATTTGTCACGGAGTGTGATGGGATCTGAAAAATTCACATATAACGGAAAAGAAATTTCTTTCTCAAAACCTTTCAAGCGCATAAAATACATAGATAGCATAAACGAAAAAGTCGGAAAGGACGTGCTCTCGCTGGGCGACGAGGAGCTTTTCTCGCTGGTGGAAGCCAAAGGAATAAAGCTGGAAAAAAGCAAGAGGCACAGGGCGCATGCTTACGACAGGCTCTTCAGTGTCTTTGTGCAGCCGGAACTTATCCAGCCAACGTTTGCTATAGATTATCCTAGGGAAACCTCTCCTCTTACGAGGCCAAAGCGCGGCGACCCCAAGCTGGTAGAGCGTTTCGAGCTGTTCATAGGCGGCATGGAAATAGCGAATTCATATTCCGAACTCAATAACCCCGTAATCCAAAAGGAAAATTTCGAGGCAGAATCTGAAAAGAGCAAGCAGGGAGACAAGGAAGCAGAGCCCATGGATTTCGATTTTCTGGAGGCGATGGAATACGGCATGCCTCCGACAGGCGGCCTTGGGATGGGCATAGACAGGATTGTAATGCTTTTCACAGGTCAAAACTCAATAAAGGAAGTTATATTGTTTCCAATGGAGAAAAGAGGCAGCGGCCATTAGTCAGTGGATTTGCCTTGCAGCTTATCAAGTATCCTCTTTAGCTTCCTGAAATCCTCTTCTATTACAGGCACATTCTTTTTTATCCTTACCGCGGCGGCCGGGTGCATCGTTACAAAGTAAAGTATGCTTTCGCGCCTTATCTCCTCGCCATGATGTAGCATTACGTTGCCTCTTCCTATGAGCTCGTTTGCGGCAACGTTGCCCAGCAGGACTATTACCTTTGGCTTTATGACTTCGATTTGCCTTTTCAGGAAATTTCTGCATAAGCTTATCTCGCGCTTGCTAGGGATCCTGTTCTTCGGCGGGAAGAATTGCACCACGCTTGTTATGTATGCCCTGTTTCTTTCGATGCCCGCAATGTTCAGCAAGTGTTCAAGAAGCTTTCCGCTTCTTCCGATAAATGGTCTGCCATTTTTATCTTCCGTGTCCCCAGGAGCCTGGCCTACTATCATTACCTCAGCGTTTACCGGGCCCTCACCTTTTACCAATTTTGTGCTGAGGTCCCAATCTGCATGCGCTTTAGGGAGTTCTGCATACTCATTATTTATCCTTTCAAGCTCTTCCTTCCTTGTTATGTAATCGAACGCGTTTTTTAGAAGCTCTCTTGTGTCCTTGAATTTCTCTAGGCGCATGGCATCGTTATATCCGAGCCATTCATAGCCTATATGCTCCTTTGAAATCTCCACTCTCGCGTTTTTAGGCACTTCCGCCATGAAAAATGTTACTTTCTTCTTTATCCTATCTCTTCCAAAGTAGAACCAGTAAGAAATCTCATATCTGTAAAAAGGATCTACCTTCACATCAAGCCCGCTTTCCTCTTTGGCTTCCCTTACTGCTGCCTTTTCTGTAGTCTCTCCTTCTTCTATATGCCCTTTTGGAAGATCAAGGAAGCCTTCCTCTCTTTTGAGAAATAGGAATTTGTATCCGTTGTCGCGCTTGTATATCAATACCCCTCCGTCAAATTCAAACCTCATTTGCATCTCCTTAAAACGTCCTTATGAATTTTGCGCAACGGCAATGCTTATGCACATCATCTTGCCTTGGATAGGGCTTCTGAAATTAACGAGGTTATATGCCTCAGATTCTATCCTATTGATGAGTCCTGTATCAGGAATGCATCCTGCAGCGGGATTTATGGTGCTGTTGTTCAGCTTGTAAAAAGTTTCATAGCCGACTACGCTCCAGTTGCCATTGGATTGCTGGTATGGCAATAGGAAATAGTTTATGTAAAAAAGATAGCCGCTGGAGTTTATCATGGCACTATTCAGTGTTATGCCGTTGTTGAGCACTATAGAGCTGCGGCTTTTAACGCTTGTATAATTTGCGAGCATTCCGTATTGCACCGCCCTGCCCTCCAGCTTTGCTATGACATATATGGGCATTGTCCTGTTGAAAGTCTGGTTGCTCAATGCAATTATTGCAGAATAGTTGTTCGCTTCTAGTACGCTTATATTCATGTGCGTTACCTCAAGAGGAACAACTATCGATCTGTAGAGGGCCAGCATGCTGCTCTGCTGCGTAGTGTTTATGGAAAGAAGTGGTATGTAGCTTGCATTCTGGTAAGGCACTGTGATCAAAAAGCCTACAATGCCTATCGCAAGCGCGAGGTATATGTTTTTCGATATTACTTGCTTAGAAAGGTTTGCTGCTCCGCGCTTGCTCTCTTTTTTGGGTTCATTTTCAAGTTTCCATATATTCAATTTGAACCTCCCTGCTATAACCAGCATTACTATTATTGCTGCATAAAACAATATTTGCCCTGCGAAAACGTGGAACGTCGCCACGGCGCTGTTTATGCCATAATAGACCCATATGCTTGCTATGCTGAATACTCTTGCGACATTGAGCACGAAGAAAAGCGCTATTCCTGCAACTACCCAGTAGAATTTGCGGGTTTTTGAGCCTGTATAGAAATAGGCTATTGGTATGAGAAACATTGCAAGCGCTATGAAAGCGCCAAGATCCGCACATGTAGATGCTATTGATATGCTGTATGAAGATGGTGCTATTATTGCAAGGCCTACCTTTGATACCGGCTCTCCGACAAGCTTCATTATGGAGTATGTCAGGCTTGCCACCGCATCTACAAATCTTGTATTCTGCTCTATCAGAGGAAGCAACACGACAGGAGAGGCGAATATGGAATAGACAATCTGTTTTTTGAGTTTTTTGGCGCCATCTGTACCAAAAATCGCGAGGATAATCCCAAGCAGAAGCAGGGGCAGCAGGAGTGCGTCTATCCTGTAGGTATAGAACACAAACGACATCAGCAATCTGAGGTAGGAGACCACAAGGAAATATGCAGCTATAGCAATAATGCCTAGCAGGAAGTCCCTCTTCATTGAAGTTAATTTCAAATCTTCTTTTATACCGAAAGCAAGCATCACAAACAGCATCAGCAAGACTACTATCATGTAAGTGGTGGGGTCATAGTCCTGGATAGTCAGGCTCGTCCTGTATATCACGTTAAAGCTGCCTATAAAAAAGGATACCAGCAGGAGAACAATACCTATCGTCTTGCCTTTCATTCCACACACTCGCACAAACAAATTGTGTCCTCAACCGATATGGACAATCATCACATCTCAGTAGTTACTCTTTTTATCATCGGACATATCTCTTTTTAAGATAACCTTATTAACTCTTCTTTTGTTGATATAAGAAAGGCCAATAATTGAGGGTGCATCCTTTGCTGAAATTCAGGTATTTGAATCACACTGCAGATGTGGAGTTTATCGCTTACGGAAGCAGCTTGGCAATTGCAGTGTCCAACGCGCTTAACGCTCTTTTTGACACTACTGCGTACGTAAAAAAACTTTCACGCTTAGAAGGCAGGATAGTACGCGCAAGGATATCAATCAGAGCTGAAAATCCAGAAGATCTGCTATGGCAATCTCTTCAGCACGCTCTTTCAATAGGCGATGCGCGTGGGGTGTTTTTCTATAACGTGCTTTCTCCTACCGTAAAGGAAGCAGGAGGAAAATACCTATTTAAGGCGGTGCTTTTGGGCAAGAAGGCTAGCCCTGAGCTATCAAAGCTTGATGTGAAAGGGATCTCAAGGTATAATCTTTCCATAAGGAAATCCGGTAAAAGGCTTGTCGCAGATGTGGTAGTTGACGTATGATTCAAGCAGCAAAAATCCTGGGACTTGCAGGTTGAATGTCAAAGCGTAAGAAAAGCCAGGAAGGGGATTTTCGCGAAAAAGTGTCGAACCCCTCTGTGCCGCTCTGCAGGCGGCCGCATAGCTGATCTGCCATCCTGGCTTTCATAGTGATTTTATTCGCATAGCTATTTATTTCTTATATGTAATTACTTTTCGTAGCCATTCAAATTTTTATGCGAAAGGGTAAGCTCATGAAAGTTGTCTCTCTTGAAGAAGGCAAGTCCCTAGTAAAGGCAGCAAGGAGTGCGGTAGAACTCTATATCAGAAGCCCGCACTT
>JAKATY010000061.1 GCA_021827955.1 Microcaldota archaeon
GAGCTATACTCATTCCTGAACGTCTTTGATATTTCTGCATATGATCCCATGATTACACCGATTTTGTTATTTATTCAAGTATTTTTACTGCTATGTAGTTAAAACCTTGCCATAACACGCTGCTTACGGATTACCAGCTGCATTTTTAGCATTGCATAAGAACAATCGCGCTATCTACGCTATATATGCGGTATAATATACAGCAAGGTATAAATATTAGAAAAGCGATAAATATATATGATTGACTATACTGGTCAGTGCAGAGGTGCTTTTTATGCTTGGAAAAAATATGAAGAGAAGGGTGAAGGTGGCAGGCAAGAGCCACAGCAGGGCAAGACAGATGCATGCCTCCAAAAAGCCAAAGCATGCGGCAAGGGCTTCAGCCGCGATTAAAAAGCGCATGCATGCAAAGATCAGGAGCATGCCTAAGG
This sequence comes from Microcaldota archaeon, assembly GCA_021827955.1. Taxonomy (GTDB): domain Archaea; phylum Micrarchaeota; class Micrarchaeia; order Micrarchaeales; family Micrarchaeaceae; genus JAKATY01. Next base: position 432 of record JAKATY010000061.1, read on the forward strand.
CGGCAATAAAAAGCAGGCCTACTTCAGAAGAAAGGAAGGAGGCTAGAGAGAGGCAGATAATCAAGAACAAGAAGGAAACACAGGACATTTACAGGGTAGAGGTAAAAAAGGTCATAGAGGATATCGTGCAGAACGATACCGTAATGGATTATCTTAGGAAGAATGTGAGCAGGAGGGCAGAAGATGTGCTAAAGGCGCTCACCTCTGCGAAGACCGACGAGCAGATAGCCGCGGAGCTTGGCATAAAGATAAACATGGTAAGGAGGGTCCTGAATATACTGCAGGGTTACGGAGTGACAAATTATATGACGCTGAAGAGCTCCAAGGGCTGGCTGTCATTTCTTTGGACGATAAACCTAAAGAAAGTGGATGAATTTTACAATTATGTGAATTCGAGTTCTGAAGGCAATGTATCGTTGATAACAAATGAAAGCGACGATTATTTTGTGTGCGATAAATGCTACGTGGAAAACAAGCTCATTTTTGATTTTGATTCGGCTTTTGAGGCAAACTTCAAATGCATGGGTTGCGGAAGCAGCATGAGAAGGATTAGCAGGGAAGATGCAAAGAAGTTAGAGCAGGAGAAAGATCTTGAAAAAGTAAAAAGGTTGGTTTGAAAGACAGAAAAGTGCATTGCAAAATGAGGCCTGTTCTATTTTTGCAACATAGAACCGGTTTTATACCGAAAACATGGAAACCGGTGAAAATGCACCGAAAGAGATATATTTTGTTTCTAATTATATAGACTTGAAAAGCGAGGTAGGGTAGTCTGGAGTGCCCGCCGGGCTCATAACCCGGAGATCGGTGGTTCAAATCCATCCCTCGCTACACCCCGTTATTCCGGTATTATTTTGTGACTTTAAGGCATGCCGTTTTATAAACTTATTTTTAAATTTAATTGATATCATATATAATAAATAAAGAGCGCGATTAGTGGAACTGTGGGGTGCACGTATGGAAGAAGATCTGGCTTACGAAAGCCTTTGGCAAGCAGCTTACAAGGAAAAAAAGACCAACGAGCTTCAAACACTTCCGAAAACTTTTTACTTCGATGCAAACAGCTACATAAATTCTCTAAAAGAAAACGATGACGATTCCGAAACGAAGCGCAATGCCCAAAAGCTTCTCAATGAACTGGTCGAAAAAAGAAAGCAAAAAATACTAATATACGTAGCTTACAACAAATCCCTGCCGCAGCCTTCAATAGGCGAGGAACAGGAATTTTATGAAAAGGTTCTTGCAACCTACAAATCGCAAAACTTCGGACAGAAGGAAGCCACAGCAGAAAAAGAGGAGGAGCTTCTGAATGTTGTTAAAGATGTGCCCGAAATACTACTGCCTTCCGGCAAAAAGCTCGGGCCGCTGAAAAAAGGCGACGTACTGCCCGTGCAGGACAAAGACGACGCTGAATTCTTAAAGTCGATTGCCATATGCTCTACCTGAATATAGGGCATTTCAGCTCCGTACCTTGCACGGAGCACACAATTCAAGGTTCATGTAGAATCAGACAGAGCAAGCACAAAATATAATAAACAGAAAAATTAACTGCTATAACACCCAAAATAGCAAAAACCGATGATTTTATGAAAATGACAAATGAGATAATGGCCTATTGCCCGAAATGCGATAAGCATACGCTGCACACAGTAAGGCTATATTCAAAGAAGCCCGAGACAACATTCAACATGGGAAAGCGAAGGGCAGAGCGCAAAAGAATGGGATACGTAGGCAAAGTAAAAGGATCTGCCAAGGTAATCAAGATAGGAAAAAGGCAAAAGGTCATACTTAAATGCAAGTCCTGCGGCTACAGCGTGGAACGCGTCATGGGAGGCCGCACGAAGAAGAAACTCGAGATAAAGGCGAAGTGAACCGATGGACAACGAAAAGCTTCCGCAACTGCATCAAGTGGTCATAGGTCAGATATCAAAGGTGATGCAGTTCGGCGCATATTGCCGCTTGCTCGAATACGGCAACCTCGAGGTATTCATTCCGCTGCGCGAAGTGTCCTTCGGGTGGATCAAAAACATACACGAGCATCTCCGCACAGGGCAGAACGTGGTCTGCAAGATAATCTATTTCGACAGGGAAAGGCACACCATAGACGCTTCCATAAAGCAGGTAACATCAAAAGAGGAAAAGGACAAGATCAACAGCTACAAGCTCGAGAGGAGGCTTTCTGCAATGTTCAGGCAGCTGGCTAAAAGCACAGGCCAGAAGAACATAGAGGAGCTCGCGGCGCTTGCAATCTCAGAGTTCGGCACATTCACAAATCTTGCCAAGGCCGTGATGGAGAAAGCGCCTGGCCTTAAGACTTCAAAACTTCCTGCTCCTCTTCTTTCAGCTATAGAAGAAAACATAAAAAGCATAATGCGCAGGCGCACGTTCAAAGTTTCATATATAATGACGTTGCTTAACTACAACACAAAGTCTGGCGCTTCGCAGAACAACGACATATTCTCTAAAATCTCTGCTGCAGGAGTAAAGCTAGCCTATATAAGCGCGCCAAAGTACCGGGTCGTGGCGGAAGGCGACAGCTACCCGGAAGCGGAAGAGAAAATAAAGAAGATAGAAGAAATCATGCAAAAAGCGAAGCTGAAGGGAGTATTTTCGCTGGAGAAGGAGAAGCTAAGAAAAGAAAAGGAAAGCGTATTCGAGTCATACTTCGCGTGACAGGTTATGCAGATGCGCATTTGCACCCATACAGTTTTTAAAGTTTAAACCCAAAATTGCAATAAGGCGACACTATATGCACGGTACGATAATAGTAGAGAATGAAAAGGCAAAGCCGTACAAGCCTGTCCTGGTGGTAGGACTTCCTGGCATAGGATATGTGGGCAGGCTGGTAGCGCTGCACCTAATAAAGCAGTTCAAGGCAAAGAAGATCGCAACACTATATTCAGACCAGTTTCCTTATGAGGTGATAATGACTAAGAAGGGCACTGTGCGCATAGCGAGCAACAGGTTCTATCTGATAAAAAGAAAGAAGCCTCAGAACGACATAATCGTGCTTACCGGAGACGTGCAGGCCCTTACCTCGGAAGGCCAGTATCTTGTAAATACAAAGATTCTCGACTATTTCAAGGGCTTGGGAGGGAGCTTTGTATATACTCTTGGAGGCTACAGCTCCGGCAAGGTCGGAATTGAAACTCCACAGGTGTTCGGAAATGCAACCAGCACCAAGGTAATAGAAAAATTCAAGGATAGCGGAATAATATTCGGCAAGACGCGCGGCACGATAGTGGGCTCTGCAGGCCTCATAGTTGCGTTTGCAAAGGCCGAAAAGCTTGACGGTATCTGCATTATGGGCGAATCCTCTTTTCTTAACGTGGATGCTTCCGCGGCAAAGTCTGTGCTTATGGTTCTTTCAAAGAATCTCGGGCTGAAGATAGACACCTCGCGTCTTGATACAATGATAGAGAAGGCGGCAAAAGCGATGAAAGAAATAGCTGCGCAGGCGCAGGGAATGCCTGTTCAGGATGAGAAAGGTTTCGATGAAGGATCCGGCAGCAAGCCTTCGTACATACGCTAGTATCTATTGCAGCGCGCAAGTAGCAAAGCCATCCTTAAAATTTTTTCCTGTGCATCTTGTTCAAAGAGCAGCAGGGCATCTTACAATGCGGGTATAGTCTAGCCTGGTAGGACACGGCCTTCCCAAGGCTGCAGCCCGGGTTCAAATCCCGGTGCCCGCACTCATACTTTATGAGGAAGATGCGTACAATCAATCTTCATTCCAAAATTGCAGGATCCAAATATTCGAAGCTGGCGCGAGCGTTTGTATTTGGGAAAGCAGATAACGTGCTATCTTATGCAAATTCTTAAATTTTTGTGTTAACCATATACAAGGTGAGAAAATGCCCACCGATGAAAAGAAGCCTGATAAGCAATCCCACAACGAAGAGAACGGCATGATACTGATGCCGCTATTGTTAAGAGGAAGATCCAAATCCCAAGTACCGGAAGCACAGCGCACAGTAGATCTATCCGGCACAAAGGTAAGCGTGGAAGAGTTCAAAAAGATAATCCAAACGTCAATAGAGATGGATAGGTACTATCGCAGACAGTTCCGCGAAAGGAATAGAGTCTAAACCGCTGAAAAATACCAAGTTATATACGGATCCCGATAGCAGCTTGATCTAGCAGATTATTTTTTGTGAATCTCTTATTGCAAAAAAGGATAGTCTAGCCTGGTAGGACACGGCCTTCCAAAAGGCCATAATACCGTTTCAAATTCCGGTGCACGTACAGCGTGTTGTATTGCAATGTTGCCATATAAAGGCGATGTGTTATGCATAAGCTAATGTATAAGGAATTGGGCAGGACAGGAGAAAAGCTTACTGCAATAGGCCTAGGCACATGGAAGATACCGGATAATTCAATGGAAGGCATAGAGGCGATCAGAGCAGGCCTGGAAAACGGCATAAATCATGTGGATACCGCAGAAATGTATGCGAACGAGAGGATGGTAGGAAAAGCTGTTTCCGGATATGACGCATTTATAGCCACTAAAGTATCACCAAACCACTTCCACTATGATGGTGTGATCAGCTCATGCAAAGAGAGCCTTTCGCGCTTGAAAGTGAAACAGATCGATCTTTATCAGCTGCATTGGCCTAACAAGCGCGTTCCTATAGAAGAGACTATGAGGGCGATGGAAGAGCTCGTTAAGCGGGGATGGATAAGATATATAGGAGTAAGCAACTTCTCCGTGCCGGAAATGATAGAAGCACAGGAAGCGATGAAGCGCGAGGAGATAGTCTCAAACCAGGTGGAATACAGTGTCTTCGTGCGCGATGCCGAAGATGAATTGCTGTCATTCTGCGAAAAAGAGCACATAACGCTTACGGCATACAGCCCCCTCGCGAGAGGCGGGTTGTTCGAAGACAAGTACAAAGAGGAAAGAAGTAAGCTTGAAAACATAGGAAGCAAATACGGAAAAACGATTGCACAGGTAGCTCTCAATTATCTTATATGCCACAAGCCGGTTATCGCCATACCCAAAGCGATAGAAAAAGCGCATGTGATAGAAAATCTGGATTCGATGAGTTTTGCAATCAACGGTGCAGAAGCAGAATTGATAAATTCAATAGGAGCCGCAACCCACAGAAAATTGGCCGGCAGATTCGCAAATATCTTTCTTAAGCATACTTCCGCCTGGGCCGCCGCCATGCAAAAAATAGAGGAACGCAGGCGCGAAAAAGGCGCATAGGTTGCAATGTCTATTTCCACCTGCAATGGTGCTTCTGACTTCGGATCACACTGTAAAAATGCTTATATATGATGCGCACCATTCAGGTATCTGATATTCAGGTGCCATAATGCCTGTTAATTCAACCAAAAATTCGAAGCTGGAGATAGAGCGCAAATTCCTTGTAGATATTTCCAAGGTCCCTGTTCCTTTAAGCACCTTAAAAAAATACGAGGTAACCCAGTTCTACACAGAGTTGAAAGACGAGTATGAGAAAAGGGCCAGGAAACAGAATGACAAGTACTCGGAAACCACGAAGAGGGGTAGGGGTCTTGTAAGGGAGGAGAGCGAGCGCGAGATAAGCAAAGAGGAATACCTGCAGATGGAAAGTAGAAAAATAAGTTCACCAGTAGAAAAGACGCGCTATGAGATACCTTTCGGAGATGCGGTTATAGAGCTGAACATTTACAAAGGCAGCCTGAAAGGGCTGGCTGTAGCAGAAGTGGAATTCGGTTCAGAAGCGGAAAGCAGGAGATTTAAACCCCCTGGATGGTTCGGAAGGGAAGTTACCAATGACAGGACTTATGAGAACAGGAGCCTGGCCACAACGGGCAGGTTCGAAATATTTGACGGAAGGATCGTACCAGTATTCAAAAAAGACGAAGGCATAGAGGAAGCTATAAGGCGTATAAACGAGAGGCTTTCAAACGAGCAGCATGTAATCGTATTGGTGGCAGGAGGCTCCGCTTCAGGCAAGACAAGCGCAATAGCCAGCAAGATAAAAGAAGCATTTGAAAACAGGGGCACAAGCACGGTCATTATCTCGATCGATGATTATTCAAAAGGGACCTCTTTCGTAAACGAGCAGAATTCAAAGGGCCGCAGCCTGAACTTTGACATGCCTGAATATGTGGATCTCGATGCCCTGTCTAAGGACATAAGCATGTTGAAAGAGGGCAAAGAACTGGAAAAACCTGTATTCAGTTTCAAAACTGGAGAGAGGGCGGGCTTTGAAAAAGTGCAGGCAGCAAGAGTAATATTGGTAGAAGGGCTATTCACCTTAACAGAAAAACTCTATAGTATCGGAGATGTAAATTTATTTGTTGACATAGGGCCGCATGGAAGGCTCATAAGAAGGCTCATGCGCGACATAGAAGGCAGGACAGAATGGGACCCCAGGGACGTGCTATATTACAATCTTGCTACCGTAGAGCCCATGTACAAGAAATATGTCGAGCCCACCAAGGCAAATGCAGACATAATAATAAGCAACGAATACAATCCATATGCAGAAGCCTCACGTGCCAACAGGAAAGAAGTGCAGGTAAAGTTTAAACTGGATGCCACAGATAGAAGAAGAATAGAGAAAAAGGCAGAATCGCTCTCTTCCGGGGCAAGCCAGACAGATTTCTATTACAGGCCGAAATATGGAAATATGATAAGGAACGATGAACTTGTAAGGATAAGGTACGACAACGATAAAATAATCTTTACCTACAAAGGGCCGATGCTGGAAAACCAGGGCGCGAGGGTCAGATACAAGCTCGATATACTGATAGACAAGGAAACAGCGGAACATGTAAGCGAGATATACGCAGAGACCGTTTGCATAAAGAAGTCCAGGGAGCTGTACTCTTTTGAAGGAGTAACCTTCTCAATCGATGATGTAACAAAGATAGATGGCGAAAAAGAGAAGCATCTAGGAGAATTTATAGAACTGAGGCTTCCTCATTCAAAAATCAAGGAAGAAGCAGAGAGCATCAAGTCAGGGCTCGGGATAAATTCAGAGCCTATAATGACCCCATATGCAGAAATGTGAGAGCCACAAAACGATTCAATCAACTAAACCGTGTTTGTTGCGGCTTGAATAGAGGTGTATGCTTGGAAGGAAAGCAAATAATCGGAATCGATTTTGACGATACGATAGTAAATTATGTCGAGCGCTGGATTGAGGTGTTCAACAGGGAAACGGGCAAAAAGGCAAGCTTCAATGACGTAAAGGCGTGGCGCCTATTCAAGCTGTTTTCAGATGTCATCGATGAAAAGAAAATGAATGAATTTTTTGCAAAAACATGGAAGGAGGAGTATGAAAACATAAGGCTCGTAGACCCCCTCCTGCCCAAAGTATTTGCAGATCTATACAATGATTTCTCGCTTTACGTAATCACCGCCTCTTTTGCCAGCGATATGCAGATAGAAGGCCTGCTAAAGCGCAACAATGTGAAGTATGACAAGATCGTGCATGTGCGCAGCCATGAGGATAAGCTTTCGGACAAAATAAGGATATATGTGGATGATAATCCTGTTACGGCAAAAGAGTTTTCAGAGGAAGGCAAATACATTGTTTTGTTCGACAGGCCCTGGAATCGCGATGTGAAAGAAAATGGGCGCATCAAAAGGGCTGCGACTTGGACGGAAGCTGCAAGAAAAATCAAGGAATTTGCGTCTTATTGAAGCGCGGCAAGACCTTCCACAGTGTCTCTGTTCTATCAAGTTTTCTAGTTTGAGCGGAGTCGAGCCAAGTTCATCCGAATTTGTAGATTACTCCTTTTCCTGCCTTGGGGTAGTGCCATGTCACAGATCCTTGGTCGCATGCTATAGAGCATGCACCGCATTCTACGCAGTCTTCGTACTGGAAAACGAGCTTGCCCTCTTTTGAAAGGGTATAGCATTGCGCCGGGCATGCCATTACGCAGAAGTGGTGCGGGCACTTCTCGCATATCTTCGCGTCAACTGTAATATGCGCAAATCGCCCATCCACATCGTATTTTACCTTGCCCAGCCGTTCCTTCACATCCATGCCTTTGGGTGCTGCATGGAAAGCCGCCTCTCTGGCGCTTTGGTCATCAGTCCTAAGAGCGCCTGTTGCATGGCTTGGCGTTTCCTCCTTTCTGAAGATCTTTGTGATGGTTGCCATCATAACACTGATTGCAGATCGCCATCGCAAAGCTATAAAATTCGCACGTTCTTTTTTTGGAGTTCCGCTCCTAAACTGCAAATCGCTATGCTATAAGCAGATACAGGAGCAGGCCTATTATGCCTCCGCCTATCCCGCACAGGAAATTGGTGGTATATTTTGTTCCGATGCCTTTCTCTTCGAAGAAGCCAAGATACGAGTCTATTATTGTCCCTAAGAATCCGGCTACGATCACTATGATCGCAACAAAGTCAGGAATAAGTATGCCATAAGAGAACGGCAGCACCGCCAGAACAAGCGAGATGAGCATTGCACCAGCCAAACCGGATGCCAGCCCAAGGCCTGTTATACCTCCGGATACGCCCTTCTTGACCTCTTTCATGCTGACTATTGACTTCGGGGTGCCGTCCAGCACGCCCACTTCGCTGCTGAATTTGTCCGCGGTTACCGCCGCGATGCTGGCAACGAGGCCCACAATAGATGCCATCATCAGCATAGGATGCGCTCCCGAGCTTTTCGCTATGCCGAAGAGCACGGCAAAAATGAGAGGAGGTATGCCGTTTGCGGCTACGTTCCTCATGCTCCTGCTTTTCTGGTACAAATGCAGGGCCTTTTTGGGTTCTTTGCCTATGTGCGTGACCATAGCCGAAACTATGAGGAAATAGAGCATCACCGCTATGAAAAAGATGCCAAGGCTCCCTCCTGCTATAAGGAAAGCAACAGCTAGAAGAAGCCCGGCGATAACCCCCTTGAAATCTAGCGTAAGGAACGTCATGCAATTCCATTTTTGTGGAAAAATTCCGCTAATAGCAAAGTTTTTTAAATCTGTTTTAAGCGTATATAATCACGAATTCTCTAAGTAGGAGGGTCGTAAAGAACTGGTCGCCTTGCCAGCGTGGTTTCCACGCTGGCACTTATTCTTATACGCCTTAAAACATCCCGGGCCAAGCAGAACTTGCAGTTCTTCAGGTCCGCAAGCGTCTTTTCATCTGTCCTCAAATTATGAATATAAATGCAACAAAACAGTTTAAATACTTATTTGAGGATAAACTTATTGCAACGGTTGCGTGTTTTTAATGGCGAAAGATAAAGCAATAAGGGAGCTTGAGGATTTGCCGGGCATAGGCGAAACCACCGCAGCGAAGCTGCGTGCGGCAGGGATAGACTCGCTCGACAAGGTTGCGGCTTCAATACCAGCAGAATTTTCGGAAATAGCCGGCATAAACGTCGAGGCCGCAAAGAAAGCAATACAGGCTGCGCAGGAGTCCACGACCGTAAACTTCCTGACAGGAGAAGAGATCTCGGAAAAGAGGAAGGACATAGGCAGGATATCAACAGGCGCCAAGGATTTCGACGAGCTGATAGGCGGAGGGGTGGAAACAAACGGCATAACAGAAACCTACGGCAGGTTCGCAAGCGGCAAGACGCAGCTAGGCTTCCAGCTTGCTGTCAACGTCCAGAAGCCCAAAGAAAAGGGCGGCCTGGATGGCAATGTCCTGTTTATAGATACAGAAAGCACGTTCAGGCCGGAGCGCATCGCGGAGATAGCGCGGGCGCAAAACATGGATCCGGAAAAGGTCCTTTCCAACATCTATGTGGTCAAGGCGTCCACGACGCCAGATCAGACGCTTGCCATAGAGCGCTCAGACAAACTGATCCAGGAGAAGAACATCAAGCTCATAATAGTAGATTCGCTCACCGCGCTCTTCAGGTCGGAGTTCGTGGGCAGGGGGGCTCTCGGAGAGAGGCAGCAGAAGCTCAACATGCACCTGCACAAGCTGCAGACCCTTGCGGACAAGTACAACCTTGCGGTATACGTTACAAACCAGGTAATGGACAATCCCGCAATAATGTTCGGAGACCCTACAACGCCGATAGGCGGAAACGTGCTCGCCCATGCAGCGACCACGATGCTTTACCTCAGGAAGAGCAAGGAGGACAAGAGGATTGTAAGGCTTGTCGATTCCCCAAGCGTGCCGGAAGGCGAATGCGTCATAAAGATAACGCCCAAAGGCATATCCGAGTAGGCTTTTCTGTTTTATCACGTGGTACTTTGCTTTATCTAATAGGCGTAGGTCTTGCCGAAGGCGACATTTCCCTAAGGGCAATGGAGGCGTGCAAGCATTCGCTGCTTTTTGTCGAGCACCATACAAGCTTCATAAGCGACGAGTATC
>JAKATY010000071.1 GCA_021827955.1 Microcaldota archaeon
AAATCCTTTATTTCAGAAAGCTTGCGCGCACCGAACATCTCAACAAGCTTTTTATTGTCCTCGCTCACTTCATCAAACGCCATTGCACCATCTACAAACTTTGTTTTGCCTTTCGATGTTGTTTTTTACCGTTTTGCCTGCCTGCTCCAAACGCAGTAAAACATAAACCTTATGCCAGGATAGGTTATTTAAACTTGCGAACAGGGCCTTTATTGGGTAATAAGCACGCACCTCTTTACGTGGGTGCATCATCGGAGCGCAAAAGAATTTATAATTAAATTGTATATTAAACATGCTGTGCAGCAGCGCATTGGAGGTTTGCTCAATCTCGGGGTTTGGCAAGCAATAATTGCTAATTGCTGTTGCATTAGGAATACTTTGCTCTAGATCCAAAAGGTGCGGACAAATGGTAAGCGTGGCCGGGCTTAGGCTAAGGATGTATATAACGCTGTTGCTAGTGTTTGCAATCGGTTTCGGCATAGTATACGCCATAATGCTATATCTTGGATTTGGGTTTATATCGATAATCGCTTTCGTGCTCTTGTTTTTCGTGGCACAGTGGTACTTTTCCCCATCGATAATGAAGCTTGGCATGCATCTCCACTACCTGCAGCCTGGCGAGCGCAGCGACATACAGAAGATGGTCAAGGCTCTTTCAGAGCAAGCCAATGTGCCGGTTCCCAGAATCGCCATAGCGCCCGTAAAGGAGCCCAACGCTTTCGTCTTTGGCAGGACAGTAAGAAGCGCTACGCTGGTAATACACCAGGGGCTTCTTGACATGCTTAACGATTCCGAGCTTAAGGCGGTGCTCGCGCACGAAATAGGCCATTTGAAGCATTCAGACATAGTGATAATGGCGATAGTCGCGTTCATACCCGCGCTTGCGCTCATAATCGCGCAAGAGCTTTTCTTCAGCAGCATGTTCGGCGGCTTCGGAGGCAACAGGAACAACGGCTCGGCAATAGTGCTTGTAGGCATAGCAGCGTTTCTTGTCTACCTGATATCGCAGCTTCTTGTGCTTTCTCTCTCCCGCGCACGCGAATCGTTTGCCGATAACCATTCCGCCAACGTTACAAGGAAACCGGAGGATTTGGCCCATGCGCTTTTGAAGATAACCGCGAGCAATACCGCTGCGACTTCGAGCACAACTCCGAGCTCCGCTCCTGCGCGCAGCCTTTACATAGTTGATTTCTTCAACGCCAAGAAGGATATAGCAGAGCTTGAGGCGCATGCAGAGGATATAAAGAAGCTGCTCCCGGATGTAGACCTGGAGAGCTTCATAGACGAAGCCAAAAGGTCTGCAAGCAAGAGATCCGCGACAATCGCAAGCCTGTTCTCAACGCATCCCTCTACCTACAGGCGCATACTGGATCTTGCCTCTGTGAAGAAAGGCATGTGATTCTAACGCAACCGGTTTTTAGCTGTAGCCCTCGCTTTTGTAATCGAAAAATCAAGCACTATTTCCTCTTCTACAGCGGAATAAGGCCTTACAACCCTGATGAAATCCAGCGACGCTTTTGCGCCGAATCCCCTTATCTCTTTTTTTACCTCTTCTGCCATCTCCCTGCCTTTGCCTATCCTGCAGAATGCGTACACATGCAGCATGGCTCTCTTCTTCGAGATCGCGACAGCCTCTTTTATAAAGTGCATTGAAGATTTTGGCAGAGGCATTATCACCCTGTCCGCTTTTCCTATGTAATGCCTGTATGCCTTGCTAACGTCTCCCCATACCGCTTTCGCGTTTTCAAGCTTGTTGAGCTCTATGTTCCTCTTCATGTAGCCGTATGCGCTCCTGTTGAGCTCTATGCCCGTGACGCGAGATCTCTTGTGCGCCTTTGCCAGCACAAGCACAAAAGGGCCGACTCCTGCAAACATCACTATTACGTTTTCCCCGTCCTTTGCGAGGGCAGCTATCCTGGATCTCTCGTAGGAAAGCCTATTGGAGAAAAACGCTTTTCTCACATCGAAAAGCATGGTGCAACCGTTCTCAACGTATCTTGCGATGTAGTTTCTTTTTCCGGAGATGTAGTGCAATTCGCGCGTCCTGTACTTTCCAGATACGGGTCCGGCTTTTTCAAGGACTGTTTCAACGTGCCTGTTTGCCTTGAGTATCGCCTTTGCTATCTCCCTTTTCTTCTTTTGCAGGCTTTTCGGTACTTCTATGATCGCTATATTTCCAAGCAGGTCGTAGCCCCTGACAAGTTCTTTAAGCTCATTTTCGCTGATAGCGCTTCTGAGTGCGCTGTGGTAATCCTGCTGCACCTCCTTCTTTATGCCTTCATGCAACACAAGCTCCGCTCCCACCATTTCAAGAAGCTTTTTAATTCTTTCATTTTCAATATCTACCACAGGAAATAAGACATAGCTCGGGCTATGCTCTACATATCTTTGCCTGTCCATAAGGCGGTTGTGCATCAGCAGCTTTTTTGTCTTTTCAGCGGCTTCTCTGCGCACCTTCACGAACTGGGTTTTGGCGGGATGCATAGTACCAGCTTATTTATTGTTTGCTGCAACAATATAATAAATTTGCATGGCGATGCGCATCGCATCGCGCCGATGCAAGCCGCGGTTCGAGCCGCATAAAAATAATTAAAGGGTGCTTTGGTGTATTTCGTAGCAAAAGTCACTTCGGGCCAGGAGCGTGTCATAGCCAACATGCTGCAGAACAAGGCGAGCAAGTTCGGTAGCACCATCTACTCTATAATAGTAGTAGAAGGAATGCGGGGATACATAATAATAGAATCTGAAGACGAAGTCGCATGCAGGAACTTCATAACGAAGGAGAAGAATATACACGGACTGCTTCCCAAGCCGCTTGCCGAAGCGGAGGTCGACAAGCTGATAGCGGTAAAGACGCTCGCTCCAGAGATAACAAAGGATGACATAATCGAGTTTGTGGCAGGGCCTTTCAAGGGATACAAGGCAAAAGTTATAAAGGTTGACGACGCAAAAGGAGATGTGACCGTTGAGCTCATGGATGTGGTGGTGCCGATTCCGATAACAACGAAGCTCAATACCGCAAGAGTTGTTGAAAAGGCCCACTCGCAGGAAAACGAAAAGGTGTGAAAAATGGCAGAAGTCGTGGTTTCAGGTTTAGTTGAAGGAGGCAAGGCAACAAGCGGACCGCCTTTCGGCCCGGCGCTCGGTCCTCTGGGCGTCAACATAAGCGCAATAATAGGAGAAATAAACAAGCAGACTTCGGCCTTTGCGGGCATAAAGATACCCGTCAAGGTTTATGTGGACAGCAGCACAAAGCAGTACAGGGTAGAAATAGGTTCTCCTACAACCAGCGCTCTTATCCTCAAAGAACTTGGCGTTCCGGCAGGTGCAAAGACCAAGGAAGAGACCATAGGAAATCTTACGCTGGATCAGGCGAAGAAAATTGCGTCGCTCAAGGAGGCGAAGCTTTACGGCAAAAGTGTAAAGGAGCGTGTCAAGCAGGTGCTCGGCACGTGCAAGAGCATGGGCGTTACATGCGAGGGCCAAAATCCAAAGGAGGTAATAAAGAAAATAGAGAGCGGGGAGATAGCGCTTTGAAAGACGTGAAGGCTCTTTCAGGGCTTTTCCATGGCTATCCTTTGCTCGAGAAACCGCTGGATTTGTACCGTGCGATGCGAAAGCGCTTCGGATTCTTGAACTGGTGGCCTGGAGAGACGAAGTTCGAAATACTTGTGGGGGCAGTGCTAACCCAGCAAACTTCTTGGAAAAACGTGGAGAAGGCGATAGCCGAGCTCAGGAAAGCCGACTGCCTGAGCCTCGAATGCGTGTCGAGCGTCAACGCGCGCAGGCTAGAAAAACTTGTAAGGCAAAGCGGCTTCTATCGTCAAAAAGCCGCACGGCTGAAAGGCATATGCTCATATATAAGCGACAATTACCGCAGTCTTGACGCAATGTTCGTAAAAGACCCGCAGGAGCTGAGAAAGGAGCTCCTTGGCCTTAACGGTATAGGCAAGGAAACGGCAGATTCGATAATACTTTACGCGGCTGAAAAGCCGATATTTGTGATAGATGCCTATACGCGCAGAGCGGTGAGCAGATTGAGCGGAGGCGCGGTGGAAGAAAGCATAGATTATGACACATTGCGGCTTTACTTTGAGTCGAAAATACCAAGAGACGTAACTCTGTACAAGGATTTCCATGCCCAGTTCGTGGAGCTCGGCAAGGGCTTCTGCAAGACAAAGCCTCTGTGCAGCGAGTGCCCACTCAACGGCTCATGCATCTATTATGCAAGCCATCGCGGTCAGAGTGACATAGCCCAAAATTAGCTGCATGGTCTAAAATGCCGTTTCATGCGATAATGGCATGAAGTTATTTATAGATTGATTTTTCAAAATATCTTGCCGGGTTTAGTGGCGCGAACGCGCGCAATTGTTGGCGGGGTAGCTCAGCCTGGTGGAGCGCTAGACTCATATCAAAGAACTATGAGTGATGAGCCGCAAAGGCTATGACGAGAAATCTAGAGGCCGTGGGTTCAAACCCCACCCCCGCCACCAAAGTCCTTGTTCTTATGCATCTTGGAGTTGATTCCTTCTTCTTGCGGGAAATGCATATTTATTTTAGCGCAGAAATAAATACGGTGATACAATGAGAATAGCAATAGTGGGGACAGGCAATGTAGGCACAAGCATAGGTTCCGCATTGGTTGAAAAAGGTTATGAAATCGTTTACGGCTCTAGGACACCGGAATCGGCCAAGGTTCCTGCTGGCGCGCAGGTAAAAAGCCAGGCCGAGGCAGTCGCGGATGCCGATGTTGTCGTAATGGCGATACCGCACGGTGCAGTAAAAGATACAATCAATGCGATTGGAGCCGAGAGGCTTGCCGGAAAAACTGTCGTTGACGTCACAAACGTGTACAACGAAAAGATGGAGTGGGTGCCTGGGCCGAAGTCCGCGGCAGAAGAGCTTGCGGAGATGCTGCCCAATGCAAAGGTGGTAAAGGCTTTCAACACCGTCTTCGCCAAGGAGATGAGGGCTGGCAGCCTAAACGGGGAGAAATTGACTTTGCTCGTAGCTGGAGACGATGCAGCTGCAAAAGACAATGTCAAAAAGATGGGGGAGAGCATGGGCTTTGAGGTGGTAGATGCGGGACAGCTGAGCAACGCAAAATACCTCGAGGCGCTTGGCGCATTCAACATAGAGCTGGCATACAACCAGAAAATAGGCGCCGAGGTCGCTTTCAAGCTGCTGAAGGAATAGATCTGTGCCGTGCATGGCAGTGTGGCAGGCAATAAGATCCTTTTTGTTTTAGGCAGCATTCGTCTAAGCGGCTTAAAGCCTTGCGTACAGCATGCCCATCGGCACGTTTCATCCGCACCGGCGCGCTCGTAGTGTCATCGCTTTATGCGCCGCAGCGGTGTCGTTTCTGATCCGAATACGCCCTTAAGGCGTGCATGCGAATGGTACGAGGGGAGCTTCCTCCTTTCGGTAAGCTGCCCGCCTGCCACATCAGCATATTCGCCAAAAAGTTATTTATAAGCTACATTTCGGGCATGGGCACACCAAAAGCCTTTTTTATCTTGCCTGAGCTATGCAACTGATTAAATGGTGTTCGGAATAAGCCTCGGGAGCGCAACGGTCAGCGAGATAATACTTTTTGTGCTTATAGCCATAGTATTGTTCGTAATCTTCAAGATAGGGAAGTCGATACTCAAGCTTCTTTTCGGCATACTCGCAAACAGCATCCTTGGGGTAGTATCTATATTCGTTCTCGATTACGTGTTCGGGATGGGCATACAGATAAAGGCGTACGTTCTTCTTGCCGCGGCGCTTTTCGGCCTGCCTGCAGTCGGAACTTTTGTAATACTGCGTCTATTCGGCGTGCCTATATAGCAGCAGCTTATCTGCCGTGGCGTTCAGGAAGAGGCAAGCTTCACGTCAGAAGGCTCAAGGGTTTTTCTCTTTGCATGCTTTGCCAGGCTTACAGATTTGCTTGCTATCTCGTAGGCGAGCTTGTTTATATTTTCATAAAAAGCAGCGAGAGCCTCGTCGCTCACGCGTATGGCGCCCGCCTCCCTAAGTATCTTCTTTGCGGTTGATTTTGAGATATACAAGAAAGCACCTTGATTAGATTTAGCACCTCGCTTTATATTGTTTACCATGGGGCGCGGTTTTGTGGAACTCCAGCCCTTAAACAAATTGCTCGAATACTTTCTGCGCTACCTCCTTGCCAAGTATTTTTTCCACCTTCTCCCTGTTTTCCTTTACTTCGGCAACGCTCTTTATGCCGTTCATATAGAGCATGCGCGCCCTTACCCTGCCTATCTGCTGGAGCCTCACCAGATCAAGCAGCTCCTCCTTTATGCCGTACTTTATCCTTACTCTCACATCTGTTATCTCTCTCGTGCTCGTCCTGAGCAATCTTGCCAGCTCCGAAGCAGAATACGATATCCAATCCGCAATCGTTAGCTTCGAGTACAGCGCTCCTGGCGTAGTGGCGTATTTGCGTATGAGCTCGTCTTCTTTCGTCTCATTGATCCAATCGTATAGCATGAGTGCCGTGGAGAATGCGCCTACCGGATCGTAGTAGCCGAGCTCCGATTCCTCATAGTCCTGCTCGATCGCTTTGTTCATGTGCCTGTAATGCACGTACATGCTTTCCGCTTCCTCCGTAGCGCGCACGTAGGGCCGCATCTCCAGGGTGTTGGCAAGCATGTAAAGCATGCCAAGCAGGTCCTGCTTCCTTCCAAGCGCTTCGATGATCCACCTTGCGGAGAGCGGGTCTATGTAGAGCTCGCTGACTCTTTTGCCTATGCGCGTGGCCCTCAACTCGCCTCTTTCTATTTCTATAAAATCCCATTCTTCAAGGCTCTGCAGAACCTCGCGCACAACTTCTCGTATGTGCCTGCTGTTGCCGTACTGGTAGCCGTAAAAGGTCTTGAGCATGAACGCCTCTAGCTCCTCTTCGCTGTTCAGGAAATCCTCCGCTATGAACGCGAGCACATGCATGCGCATTACGGGCGCCATTCCGAGCCCCGAATCTATGGGCTCAGGCTCGGCTTCCATGTACCTCTCGGCCAGCTCCTTCGCATTTTCATTGTTCTTCGCTATCAGCAATGCCCTGCCTTCGGTGTCGTAGCCCGGCCTGCCCGCTCTTCCGAAAAGCTGCAATACCTCGTTTATTCCGAGCCTTTCAGAGCCGAAGCCGTTGCTGTACCTGCTCGTGTCCTTGACTAGCACGGTGTGCGCGGGCGTGTTGACTCCAAGCGCAAGAGTGGTAGTGGAGCATATTACTTTGATCAAGCCTTTTTTGAATGCGTCCTCTATAAGCCATCTCTGCTCGTTAAGCAAGCCCGCGTGATGGAACGCCACTCCCTTGGCGACGAGTGCTGCGAGCTTCCTGCATTGCTCTGTCGGCCTCTGCAGCACATTGAGCACGTTCTCTGATAGATCTGCAAGCCTCTTCTTCTCCTCTTCCCTGAGCCTGCTGTTTACGAAAGCGGAGATCCTTGTTGCACCCGCTTCCGCATTCCTCTTGGTGGCATAGAAGACAAGCGCCTGCTTTCCCATGCCGAGCGTATCATCTACAATCATGAGCTCAGGCAGGGCTTCTTCTGAAGCGAGCACATCCTTTACTGACTTGCCTCCTGAAAAATACACGACCGTTTTTCCGTTGACGACTCCTTTCTTCAACGGCACAGGCCTGTAGTCGCTCTTTACGAGTTTTGCCGAAAGCCATTTCGCTATCTCTTCCGCGTTGCCGATCGTTGCGCTTAGCGCGATTATCTGCGCTCTTATGGTATCCTTCAATTTCGTGATAAGAAGTTCGAGAGTAGGCCCGCGCGATGCATCGCCAATAGTGTGCACCTCGTCAAACACGATGCACCCTATAGAATCCAGCCAGTTTATGCCGTGCCTTATCAGGCTGTCGAATTTCTCGGTAGACATGAATATAAGTTCAAACTCGGCAAGCCATGGGTCGTTTGAGTCAAGATCCCCTATAGAAATAGCGCTTTTTATGTATGGGTAGCTCTTCTTGAATTCCTCGAATTTCTCCGAGACAAGGGCGCGCATTGGCGCAACATAAACTGCTTTTGTGCCTTTGGAAAGTATCGCATTTATCGCGGCGATTTCCGCGATGAGTGTCTTGCCGCTGGCAGTGGGTGCAGCGACAATGATATTTCTTCCTTCCAGGAGGCCGTTTTTCAGGGCAAGCTCCTGCGGAGGAGTGAAAGAGGCAATGCCCCTCTTTTTGAGAGACTCCGCTATCTCCCTAGGTGCCTTTCCTTCCAAGTATGACAGGTCCATCAATATCGCGTTTATATATATGCAGGATAAGGTTAAAGTTTTTATTAGTGAATATCCAATAGAAAGGTATAGCCGCACGCGAAGGAGGAGCAGAATCGGTTAAAAGGCTTACGTTCGTGTGTCGCGTGTGAGCAGGCAAGGTGTAGATTTGCACAGGAAAGGCAAAGCAGCTAAAAGGGCGCAAATAACCCTTGAGTTTCTCATTGCATACTCCTTAGTCCTGCTGATCTTCCTGATAATATTCGCTCTTATTGCAACGCAAAGAGCTTCGACTCTTGCATCGCAGGATTACTCTTCTATGCAGCTTCTGTCGCAAACCGTTTCTACAGCTATAGATACCGCGCTGGCTTCGGGCAACGGCTATTCTACTACATTGAACCTTCCCTCAGCTATAAGCACCGTGCCATATAACCTATCGATATCCAGCACAGGGGTAGTGATAGCGAGCATGCAGATAGGTAAGGAAACTGTAAGCGCACAGGCGTTCAGCAACGCACGGGATCTCGTAGTAAACGGTACTGTAATTTCGACAGGCAACGCCATTACGCTGTATTCACTGCCCTCATATAAGGGCACAATTTACCTTGCGAATTCGAAAGGTGCAATATATGTTGACGAGCAGCCTGTTTCTGCTCTTTCGCTTGAAGGAAGCCTTGAAGCCAACGTTAGCTTCGATGGGGAAGCAGCAAGCTTCAACGGACAGAATAGCTATGTAGAGGTTCCAACAACCAAAAATCTTCCCCTGGGATCAAGTGTAGGAAGTACTTTTGCATGGATTCAAATAAGCGCATACCCCACGAGCAGCGTAGCCGAGATAGAGGATTATGGTGTTCCATCAGGTGGAGAAGGACGCGGCATGTATATAACAACAACAGGATCATTATGCTTTACTGGATGGGCTGATGATTGGTGCTCGCCATTTACTATACCATTAAATCAGTGGGTATTTGTAGGTTATAACTACTATGGTGGTACTTCTGTTGCTGTTTATTATAATAGTAAAAACGCTAGTGGAAGTATTGGGTCTACCTTAAATACAATTGCAGGCATTAACTTGATTGCCAAACGGCTTGATGATGCTGCTCCATATCTATCTGGACAAGTAGCAAATGTTCAAATCTACAATACCTCTCTTTCTGCAAATGAAATTCAGGCTCTCTACCAAGAAGGTATAGGGGGTGCTCCAATATCAAATGCGGGTCTCGTGGGCTGGTGGCCGCTCAACGGCAATACTAACGATTACAGCGGCAACGGCAACAACGGGATACCTAATGAAGTAAGCTATTCTAGTGTTTCACAAATAACAGCACGAGTCAAAAATGCACGTTGTGCAAATGCGTCTGGCGATCTCGTGGGCTTTACCTCAACCTATGGAAACTTTAGCAGTTCAGGTAAAATGGATTTTGCAACGTATGCAAATTCAAGCGGCATTGCAACCGCAATTCTTGAAGCTAATCCTGTAAATCCTACAATAGCAAACGTAACCGTTACTGCTTTCAATGGTAATTCCACTGTAACGGCAAACATGGTTGGCTGGTGGCCTTTGAATATGGGTTCTGGCAATAGTGCATACGACCTAAGCACCAATTATAATAATGGCAATTTTTCTAATTATGCATGGTCTTCTCTATCCAATTCAACAAACTTTGCAGTAGCTGCATTTCCTGGAGATTTGGGTGGAGTAAGTGGCAACAGTGCAGAAGACGGATTTGTAACAGTAAATAATACAAACATATACAGCATACCCGCTAACCGCACCTTTACTGTGGTGTCATGGATCTATTACAAAGGCGCGACATCAAATCATTGTCAAGGTATATTTGGCGATTGGCCCGATCCAGGACCAGGTTTCCAGCTTTTGGGATATGGGTGTAGCATGCTTATTATAAATGGCTCTAGCGTTAATTGGCCTGCGGGAACCTCTTCTTTTCCAAAAGGAACATGGGAGATGGTCTCTGCTGAGTATACTGCTAGAACCGGCATAGCCGCTGTATATCTAAATAGTACTCTGTTCGCTACACAACAGCTCCCAACTTCTCTTTCTCTTTTGGAAAAATCGCCTTATTACATAGGAGATGATGCATGGCAGACTACAGGTTATGATACTTTCAACGGTTCAATCGCAAATGTACAGTTGTATAGCTCATTCCTCACGCCACAGCAGATAAACATTTTGTATAAAGAAGGAATCAACGGCGTTCCTTTATCAAATGCGGGCCTCGTGGGCTGGTGGCCGCTCAACGGCAATACTAACGACTACAGCGGCAACGGCAACAACGGAAAAATAAATTATAATGTCTCATTTGTAAATCAGAGACTTAGTGTACCCTATAATTATTCCGTAGCAAGCTTCAACGGGCAGAATAGCTACATTATTGCGAATGTTATTAATCTACCAACAGGTAATAATGAAAGAACTGTTGTTGCATGGTTCAATGTTCC
>JAKATY010000006.1 GCA_021827955.1 Microcaldota archaeon
AGTGTATTCCACAAGCGAACGGATTGCCGCTGAGAAGGGATAGCCCAGATACCCGGCAATATAAGCTTCATATGCTGTCAAAACCAGCATCGCCAAGGCAAAGCCGCCCAGCAAGGCAGGCAGGATACCAGAACGCGACGCTTCAGGAGCAGAGAGGTACGAAGCCTTATCTTTTGATGCACCGTTTCCTGGAGAATTGTAGCGCGCGCTTAAAAGCGCAGCGGCCATATATATAGAGAAGGAGGCCGCGGTAGCGGCTACTATAGGAAATGACACTTCGCCGAACACGGCAAATTCCGATATGTCGATAAAAAACAGTATAGATATGGCTACGAAAAACGCATCGCTCCTGTCAAACCTGTGCATATTATCATTGCCTAATTCCACGTGCCTGGAAGAATGTCTTTTATATTTTTGTATTAGCAAAATTTTATTGTGCAGCAAAGCTTAATATAGGTGTTTTGAGCTTTTGACAGCATATCAAATAAGCAAACACTTTCACCTGCTTATTTTAATATGGAGGTAGAATGTACATACTAGGGGTGTGGGACGGGCACGAATCCGGAGCGGCGCTTATTCGCGACAAAGAGATAATTTACGCGGCCAGCGAAGAAAGGTTTACAAGGAGGAAGACGGAGCTGATGTTTCCTGTAAACGCTATAAAAGCAGCGCTTGACTATGCAAAAATAAAGCCCGAGGACGTAGACATAGTGTCTTTTACCACTACCGAATTCATAAAGACGCTTGATAGGGTATTCCCTGCGATAAAGGAAAATTATTATCAGTTCAGGAGAAGGAAGATACTGAAGCCGAGGCCGTGGGATATAAGGCACAGCCACTGGATGAAGTACCTTATGACTTCGATAGGGGTGCTGCCTGGAGGGGCCTTCATAAGCAAGGCGCAAATTGCGAGAGAGTTGGGCAGGCTGGGCTTCAAAAACTACAAATTCGACGTTGTAGAGCATCATGTAGCACATGCGGCTACCGCGGCGTTCACCTCGGGCTACAACAAGTCGCTTGTAATAACGCTTGACGGGCTCGGAGACGGCATATGCGCGAGCATAAGCATCCTTGAAAACGGCAAGCTGACAAGGCACAAGACCATAAGCGCCTATGACTCGATAGGCATATTCTACGAGCAGATAACCAACATACTCGGCATGCGAGAGCTTGAGGATGAAGGAAAGATAATGGCGATGGCAGACTATTCCTACCCGTTCGACTTCAAGGACAACAAGTTCAAGGATTTCTTCACAGTGGAAGGCACAAGCATAAAGGCAAAATACAACTGGTTCAAGCAATTTGACATGATAGACAGGATAGCGTGGCAAACCCCAAGGGAGCAGGTAGCGTATATGGCGCAGCAGCTGCTTGAAAAGGTATTGACAGATTTTGTGGGGAACGCGATAGACGAATTTGACATACACGACGTAGTGTTTGCAGGAGGCATTTTCTCCAACGTAAAGGCAAACATGATGCTCAGGAAGCTGGACAAATTGAAGCACTGGTATGTTTTCCCCCATATGGGAGATGGGGGCATGGCGCTCGGGGGCGCGCTTTACACCAACTACAAGGAGAAAGGAATTTCCGGTTACAAGGACTTCAACGCGTATCTGGGCAATGGATATGAAGAGGAAGAGACGAGAGAGGTGTTCAAGCAGGAACACGGCTTCGAGATCCAGGGCGAAAGCATCACCGAGTCGTCAAAGCACGCTGCGGAGCTCATAAGCGACAATAACTACCTCTTCTGGTTCCAAGGCAGGATGGAATACGGCCCTCGCGCCCTTGGCAATAGGAGCATACTTGCCCCAAGCGGCAACGAAGAGGTAAAAGACAGGCTCAATCTTTACGTAAAGAAAAGGGAGTGGTTCCAGCCATTCGCGCCTTCGCTTCTTGAGGAGGAATGCAAAAGGATATTTGAATACGATGACAAAGGAGCGCCGCGCTATATGACCATGGCCTACGAATCCAAGCCAAAGATGAAGGATTTGCTGAAGGCGGTTGTGCACATTGACGGAACCGGGAGGCCGCAGGCGGTCGGGGATGAAAATCCGGCATACAGGGACCTTCTCAAGCACCTAAAAAATGAAACAGGATATGGGATAATGCTTAATACGAGCTTCAACATACACGGCGAGCCCATAGTCATGAGCCCGCAGGATGCGCTCAGAACCATGAAGCTCACAAAGACAAGATACATGTTCATAAACAATCTTTTTGTGGAGAATAAGGAGGGAATTTGATGCTTGGCGCGGGGGCTGAGGAATACGTGCTTACATTAGGCATAGTGGCGGCTTTTGCAGGGACTGTTTTATTCGGAATAGGCTCAAGGCGCGAGATCTTCAGAGGGATAAGGGAAACAGGAATAAAAAAATGGCACATCGTTGCGGCAATACTGATTCTCGCGTTGTTCGTGTCCGTAGAAGCGGCAGTGGTGAAGCCCACGCAGCAGCTTTTCTTTGACGACGCCATATACCAGGGAGGCGCACAAGATCTCCTAAGGATGGGGCAGGCATGGATGTGCAACTACGGCTCACCGAGCGCGTGCTTTGCCGGACAGGTGTTCCACGAGCCTGTTGGCGCGGCATTCAATCTTGCAATGGGATTTGCTCTTTTCGGGATAAGCCTTTCTACCGCATTCAACACCATGTTCACGCTTTCTGCCGTGGCTGTGCTCATGGTGTTTTTCATCTCCTTGCTTCTGTTCAGGAAGGCGGAACCGGCATTGTTTGCAGAGCTGCTAATGGCACTTAGTCCTGTGGTGCTCGTGTGGGCGCAGCTTACGACTTCGGACATGCCTTCGCTCGCATACTCACTGATCGCGGTTTTCGCGCTCCTCGTATTTGCAAGAGAGAAGAACATCCGCACGTTCGCATTCTTCGGATTTGCAACCGTGCTGCTTGCATACATGAAAGTGGAGAATGTGCTTTTCGTGGTGCTGCTGCCGGCAATATATATACTGCTTGACAAGGTAGGCGCAGAAAGCGTCCTAAAATCGCTGCTGCGCAATGCCAGAATGCTTCTCGACAACGCGTTGAATGTAAGATTCCTGCTTATACTGCTCGCCTTGGTGCTTATAATAGGAGCAGAGGGAGGATATGTGATACAGCAATACCTCTCCCCAAACAACTTCGGATACAGCGGCACGATAGTGCAGAATACCTGCAGCAGCAATCCCAACCCGCCGTTTATTAGGGCAAACTCTACTTTCGGGATAAAATATTTCGAATTCAACGTATGCGCGAACGTGTTTTTCTGGTTCAATAGATACAAGGGCCTTGGAGGGTATCCGATCATGCAACCGGCACTCTTTACCATACTTGCAATCATAGGCATCGTTGGCGCTGCCTTTGAAAGCAGGAGAGCCTTTTATGCGATAGGGCTCTGGCTTGCAGTGGAATTCCTGCTTATCACATTTTTTTACGCCGGAGCATTTACCTATGGAGTTGATTGGAGATTCGCGCTAGCCATGATAGCGCAAGTCAACATATTTGGAGGCTATGGGGCGTATATGCTGCTGAGATCTTATGGTGTATTCCACATAAGAGGCAGAAGGAACCAGGGCATAGAAGAGTATACGCAAAAGCATGCGTTGGGTAACAAGAATGGTGTAGATGCACATGAACGATAAGGATTCCAACAGGATAAAAAAAGTTTACGAAACAGTGGTAGCTGCGATTATTGTGGCGGCGATAGCGTATTCGATCTTTGAGATCTTGCCGCTCTTGGGCATAGCCCCAGGAAACGTGTCGCAGGCTTCAAACGCGAGGTTCTACGAAGGTTTCGTATACAACTACAGCAACGTGATAAACCCTTCATGCCTGATCCTGACATACGACCCCACGCTCTTCAACATAAACAACAGGACTGCGGCGCAGATGGAGTACCTATATTCTCCTGCTATGGTGCAGAACTTCTCGGACCATTTCAAATGCTTTGTGATAGACTATGGCTATTGGTGCTACACGCCGAGCGGATGCCCTTCTATAGACAACAGCAACTACAAACCGATAATCAACAGGACTTTCAAGCAGGACAACGAAACGTTTGGGTTTTACTACATACTCAACATAAGCAAGGTTGCGAATTCGAGATGAAGAGAGCAACAGCCCCGATTGAAAGGAGCGATATTGCGCTATATGTTCCTCAATATAGTGGAAAGTATCACGTATCCATCTCTAAACGTCTTGAGCTTTCCTGATCCGCTGGCCCTCCTTTTTTCAAAACTCGGCACCTCAAGTATGCGCAGGTGCGCCTTCTGGGCCTTTATATTCATCTCCGTCTCTATCCCAAATCCATATTCCTTGAGATGCAGCTCCCTGAGAGCCTGCCGCGAAAAGCTGCGATAGCCGTAGCACATGTCCGTATAATGCGAACCGAAAAGCAGGTTCACAAGGTGCACAAACATCTTGTTGCCGAACTTTCTTATAAGCGGCATGTCTTCGGAACCACCCCCTACAAGAAAGCGCGATCCAGTGCACACGTCATATCCGGCCTCTATGCCTGCGATGAGCAGCTTGAGCTCCTTTGGCCTGTTTGAAAGGTCTGCATCCATGGATATTATTATCTTCCCTTTCGCCTTTTTGAATCCGAATATCAGGGCGCCGCCTTTTCCGCCTTCGTAGTGCAGGACCCGTGCGCCATGGCGCTTTGCTATCTTTGGAGTCTCATCCGTTGAGGAATCGACTATGATTATTTCATAGCTATAGCCGCGCATCACCTTCTTTACGCCTTCTATGGTCTCGGCTATCGCATCCGCTTCGTTCAGCGTGGGAATCACAATGCTTACGTAAATGCCATTCGACATTTTACCAAAACCTGAAACTTTAAATGCAAGATAGACTGCGT
This sequence comes from Microcaldota archaeon, assembly GCA_021827955.1. Classification (GTDB taxonomy): domain Archaea; phylum Micrarchaeota; class Micrarchaeia; order Micrarchaeales; family Micrarchaeaceae; genus JAKATY01. The sequence goes on from JAKATY010000006.1 coordinate 4,849, forward strand.
GGTTTGTCATGCAAGCATATGCGCATGCTACTGCCTATTCGCTTTTGACCTGCCCTTCGCCTTTGCTACTGCAAGAAGTATCAACACTGCAATTATAACGACTATTGCTGCAAACACGCCTATAAATATGTATAGAAAGGATGTGCGCGATGCCGCTGTGGATTTGTAAAGCATTACTGTTGTAAACATCGACGCGTAATGCTCTCCGTCCTTGCTGTACGAGACGGCAACGCTCAAAGGCACTGCGGATCCGCTTTGCAACGGCTGGGGCACAAGCTGGAACGTGGCGTTATACTTTGAAAGAGGCGCAAGCGTGACGTTCTCGTAAGCCGGGCTTGGCTGAGATGAGGGAGATATGAGCACAGATATGCTTGCGTTCACCGTCTTGCTTTCCAGGCTCAGGATTGTAGCTTTAACACTGCTCGGGGTTGGGGTTACATTCAATATGCTCAGCAGGCTTTGCGTAGGCTTGATAATGGCATATTCGCATGGGAATGCGGGAAAGAAGAGGGAGCTTCCCTGCGTGTACTCAACAAAAAATTCTCCGGCATAGCTGCCAGGCTCGGTGAAATTGGACAGGTTGAATGAGAAAGAGGCGTTTTCTCCAGGAGACAGAGACTGCAGCGATTCTACCGAAGGATAGACAGTTGCGCCTTCCAGCCTTGGTATTACCTGCAGGTTAGTAGCTGAAACGTTGCCAGAGCTAGAGATATAAAGGTACACGGTGTTACTCGAATTGGTCAGCACCGGACTCCTGCACGTTCCCGTAAGTGTCAGAACCCCCGAAGCTCCTGCATAATTAATCGACATTGCAGCAATCATTAGAAGCAGGAGAATTGGCATTCTGATCCCGATACTGCGCATCTCATCACTTTATACGGAAGGAAAATACTGTTGTACCTGTTAATGATTTTATACAAATATTTATAACCTTTGCACAACTAAGAGGGCTTTGGGCAGGAGGAAGCCCGCAAAGCGCAAAATGCAATGCAATATGCATAGTGGGTCCACCCCAATTATCGCACTTTTTGCGGCTTGCAGACGTAAGCGGGGATAGGTATAAATATCATGGAAAACACAATAAAAGCAGGATTGCGCCATAAAAGGCGAGAGGTGGTTTGATAGCGATAGAAGAATTGCTTTCACTTTCCTACACGGCATTGAAGAGCAATTTCACAAAACTGGAAAGACCTTACAAGCTGAACTTTGCAATAACCATGCACTGCCAGTCAAGATGCCTGACGTGCAACATATGGCAGCTAAAGCCGGCCGGCGAGCTCAGCTTGGACGAGATAAGGGAGTTTGCAAGGAAAAACAGCTACTTTAAATGGATAGAGATAACTGGAGGCGAGCCATTCCTGAGAAGCGATATAGTTGAGATAGTCAAGGCCTTCAAGGAAAATTCTAGGGATTTGTACATAGTCACAATACCCACTAACTCGCTTACGAATCCCGACGTTATAGTAAAGAGAGTTAGGGAGATCCTTGAACTTGGCGTGCCGAGGCTTGTGATAACCCTGAGCCTAGACGGCTACAGGGAGCTCCACGACAAGATAAGAGGCGTGCCTGGAAATTTCGACAGGGTGATCTCGCTCTACAAGAAGCTTGACGAGATCAGGAAAACAGACAGCAGGCTCGGCTTCGTTTTCGGATACACGATGAGCCACTACAACGCAGGCAAGCTGTTGGAGACTTTCAACAAGGTCAAAGAGGAACTGCCCGGAGTCACCTACAACGATTTTCACATAAACCTCGCGCAGGAATCAGACAACTATTACCACAATGAAGGAGAAGGCAGTTATAAGATCTCTGGAGAAGAAGCTGCAATAGAGCTTGAGCAATTCATCAAGAACAGGAGATTTGAGGCGGATCCCGCGCAGATAGTGGAAAGCGCATTCTTGAAGAACCTTGTGGTTTTTGCAAAGACAGGAAGGCCGCCGCTCAGGAGCAGGAGCCTCGAGGCTTCCGTGTTTGTAGACAACATGGGCAACATCTTCCCCTCTATAATGTGGAACAAGAAGATAGGCAACTTGAGAGAGATAGGTTTTGATTTGTCCAAGATCTGGAACAGCGAAGAGGCCAAGGAAGTAAGAAGGGCGATAGAGGAAGGAAAGGAGCCCGTACAATGGACCTCATGCGAAGCTTACCAATCCTTGACAGGAAAAATAATGAAGCTATTTTTATAAGGCAACTCGCCGCGATGACCTGCTCCTTCCGAATTCCCTTACAGCGCTAATCGGGGGAATTTCCCTTCTTATGAGCTTCTCTATCTTGAGGGCGATTTTGAGCCTCTTGTAAGAGTAATACGCAACGCCGGCAAGGCCTATGGCAAATGCGAGCAGCAGGGAATCGCCAGCTATGTATGCGGTAACCAGCACTATCGTTGCGATGCCGAGAATAGGTATTGCGAAGAAGTACCTCTTTTCTCCGATATACTTCTTCCTTTTGTTTTTCCTGAGCTTAAGATGCAGATTGAAAGCCGACACGTTGACTATCAGATAGGAGACAAGTATAGCTGCGTTTGCCGTTTCAACTATAGTGCTGAAGGAAACGAATATGAGGAACAGTATGCCGAGGAAGGAAGAAACCAGTATAGCATATATAGGAGTGGAAAATTTGTCTATGTAGCTGAGCTTTTTTGGCAGCTCCTTGTCGCGTCCCATCGCGAAGAAGACGCGCGAAGTGCCAAGTATGCCGGTAAGCACCACGCCTGCTGTTGCGGTTATGCCTCCGAGCGCTATCGCTATGTCGAGCGCCGGATTGTGCAGCACAGAGATGGCGAAAGAGAGGGGAGAGGAGGAGCTGCCTAGCTTTGAGAAAGGCATCAGCCCTATCGCGGAAGCCGCAACGAAGATGTAGAGCAGCGTGGAAATCGCTATTGAAAGTATTATGGCTTTTGGGATTGTGCGCTCCGGATCCTTCACCTCTTCGCTTATGGTAGTGACACGCGAGAAGCCCGTGAATGCGAAGAATATCAGTGCTGCTCCTTCTATAACTCTGCTTGCGCCCTTCTGGAAAAAGCCCGAGAAGTTTGCTGCATGGAACGAAAGCATGCCGAAAAGCACGAACAGCACAAGGACTATCACATTGACGCTTACGAAAGCCATGAGTGTTTTGGCAGAGTTCTTTATCCCGAGTATGTTTATTACCATAAGCACGAGTATCGCGGAGATGGCGAAGTATATGTTGCCGATGTGCAAATGGAAGAGCACGTCTATGTAGCTGCCAAGGCTTAGCGAAACCGCGGCTATGGCGATTATGTTCCCAAACGTCCAAAGCCATCCGCCCAAGAAACCCGCAAAAGGGGAGAGTGTTTCCTTCGCGTACTCGTAGACTCCGCCTTCTTTCGCGGTGTGCCTCGCTATTTCAGAGAAGCTCAATCCTGTGAACAGCGCCACCGCAGCGGCAAGCACTATCGAGATGATTACAGCGGGGCCTGCAGCGTAAGCGGCAAGCCCTATTATCACGAATATTCCTGCACCTATTATCGCTCCGAGATTTATGGCTAGGGCCGCGGGCAGGGACACGGAACGCAAAAGCTTGTGCTTCTGCGCGATATTGCTATGCAATCCTTGAGCCGAGCTTGACATCGCCATCAACACCTATGAGCTTAACGCCTTCTTCGGTAAGTGCGCCCAGTACGAGCACCTCCGATACAAAATCCGCAACCTGCTTTGGCGGAAAATTTACCACAGCGACAACGAGCCGGCCTTCGAGCTGCTGCTTTTGATAGTTGGTTATCTGCGCGGAGGAGTGCCTTATGCCTATCTGCTCCCCGAAGTCTATTGTAAGCTTGTATGCTGGCTTTTTCGCTTTTGGGAAATCCTCAACTCTGATTATCCTGCCCACGCGCATGTCGAGTTTCTCGAAATCCTGGTAAGAAGCCATTCAACCACATTTTAACGCTAGCGATGCAAATTATGCGCGGAACACGGATATAATATGCAGGGAGGGAGATTTGAACTCCCGTAGCCCTAAGGCACAAGGTCCTAAGCCTTGCGCGTTTGACCAAGCTCCGCCATCCCTGCACAGCATTGCCTGCTGCATTGTGTATTGTATTGCGTCAAAAAGGATATATAGTATTTTGCTGATTGCCAAGGTCTGCGGCTCTTGCCTTAAACATATCATTTTTATTAGTTGGCTGAGCTAAAAACATGCTGTAAAATGCATTTGCGCTCTGAAGGTAGCTTTCTTGATTACGACAAAATATGTAAGGGACAACCTTGAGGAAATAAGGAAGTCGCTGGGCAAGCGAAAAAGCGACTATCCCCTAGAGGAGCTTCTCAAGCTTGACGAGGAATGGAGAAAGCTCAGGACAGAGCTGCAGGAGTTGCAGGCAAAGAAGAACAAGGCAAGCCTTGAGATAAGCAAGGTAAAGAAAGAGGGAGGCAATGCAGAAGAGCAGATAAAGGCGCTGCAGGACATAAAGCTTAGAGCTGAGGAGATAGAGGGCGAGCTTCCCAGCTACGAAGCAAGGATAAACGATCTCCTGTGGAACATGCCGAATGTACTCCACGAGTCAGTGAAATACGGCAAAGACGAAAACGACAATGTTGAGATAAGGAAATGGGGCGACACGTCAAAAAGTTCTACGCTTTCGCATTCCGACATACTTGAGAAGATGGGGCTTGTAGACATAGAGAGGGCCGCAAAGGTTGCAGGCGCAAGATTTTATTACCTTAAAGGAGACTTGGTGCACCTGGGCATAGCCCTAGAGAAGTTCGTCCTTGACGAGCTTGCAGGAAAAGGCTTCATTTCAGTGCTTCCGCCTTACATGGTAAGGAAAGAGTATTACAAAGGAGTAACTAGCCTCGGCGACTTCGAGGATGCACTTTATAAGGCTACCGACAGCGAGGAAGCGGGAAAGAAGAAGGAATACGAAAGGGTAGAGGACAACCTGTTCCTGATAGCGACTTCGGAGCACGCGATCGCCGCCATGCACGCAGGTGAGCTTTTCTCGGCGAAAGAGCTGCCCCTGAAATATGCAGGCATAAGCCCGTGCTTCAGGAGGGAGGCGGGAGCGCACGGAAAGGACACGAAAGGGATATTCAGAGTGCACCAGTTCGAAAAAGTGGAGCAGTTCATATTCTGCAGGGAGCAGGACTCATGGAAATACTTCGACGAGCTTGTGGCAAACGAAGAAAGCATATTCCAGAAGCTCGGCATACCCTATCACGCCATAGAGATGTGCACTGGCGACATCGGGATCGTGGCCGCAAAAAAGATAGACATAGAAGGCTGGTTCCCAAGCCAGGGCAAGTACAGGGAACTCACTTCCGCGTCTAACTGCACGGATTGGCAAAGCAGGAGGCTTGACATAAAGTACGACGAGGCAGGAGAGAGAAAGTACGTGCATACGCTTAACGCAACGGGAGTCGCCGTTGAAAGGACCCTCGCTGCGATAGCGGAGAATTATTATGATGAGAAGACAGGCAAGATCACTGTTCCTAAAGTGCTTGTGCCCTACATGGGCAAGGAAGAGATAAGCGGCACAAGGTAGCATACGGCCCCATTCCGATGGGCGCTGCTGCAAGGATTTCATTCCTGAAATCTTGCATGCTGCATTTTTCAGCGAAGAAATTGCCCAGGCAAAAATTGTGATTGTATGATTAAAGAATATGAAATGAAGAGGGAGTTGAAGA
>JAKATY010000062.1 GCA_021827955.1 Microcaldota archaeon
CCATTGCCGTGGAGTCTCCTCTTCCTTCCGAGCCCCATACCTCGAGCGGCTTGCCCGTTATGGTGCCGAATGCATTGTGCCTTACTATGTTGCTGTACTCGTCCATCATCCACGCCATTATCTGCGGCGTGGTGTACACGTCAGGAGCAGGTATGTCTACCTCGGGCCCTATGAACGTGCCTATGGCTCTTATATAGCCGCGAGACAGCCTTTCGAGCTCTCCCATGCTCATGCTCTTCGTATCGCAGATCACCCCTCCCTTTGCCCCTCCGTATGGAATATTAGCGAGGCTCGTCTTCCAGGTCATCCACGCCGAAAGCGCCTTTACAGTATCAAGGTTTTCCTGGGGGTGAAACCTTATGCCCCCTTTCACGGGTCCACGCGCATCGTTGTACTGCACCCTGAAGCCGGTGAACACTTTCGTTTCGCCGCTGTCCATCTTTACAGGTATGCTCACTACCAGAGTGCGCATCGGCTCTCTCAATATAGAATGCGCCTGCTCGTCTAACTTCATGACCTCCGCAGCTTCGTCAAGCTGCTGCTGTGCTATCTTGAACGGATTCAATTCTTCTGCCATTTTTACACCTCACATTGTATTATTGCACAGCAGAATATCTAGCAGTCAAATATTTTATAACCTGCTTTAAAAAAACCATTAAAGCAGTAAAAGCAGTTCAGCGTATTTGAAGCACAAGAAGCCATAGTATGCCCTCTAAATTCTTCGAACAGCAATCGCAGTCATTCAGGGTACTCTATAACCGTTGTTTAAAACGCGGTACAAATGTTTAAAAACCTTATCAGAGCAATAGAAAATGTGAGTTTATGTTTGGAAGGAAGACCAAAGCGCAAAGCGCAATGGAGTATCTGATGACCTATGGATGGGCCATTCTTATCATAGCAGTAGTCCTTGGAGCACTGTTTAGCTTGGGCGTATTCAACAGCTCCTCGCTTATAGGCACGAGCTGCGTAGCACTTTCCGGCTATTACTGTGCGAACCCTGTGCTTAGCCAATCAGGTGTGCTTACACTTACAGTAGGCCAGGCAACTGGAACGGACTACAGTGCAGCAACGGTTTACATAGTTCCAAGTGGGTCTACGTTCAGCCCTTCTGATGCAAATGCTATTATCACAGGTGGCCTTAGCTCAGGGCAGACAGCACCAGTCAGCATTACATTATCAACCACAGGAGCATACTCAACTGTAGGAACAGCATTTACCGGATATGTATGGCTAGTGTACAATACACCAACCTCTCCCTCCTCTAATTTGGAAACGCAGATAGCAACATTGTCAGTCAAGTCTAGCTGAAGATAAAATAATTTCTTTTATTTTTTATTTTTCTCTGTTTCTGTTTCTATTTGTTCTTTTAAGGATTAGCCTGCAGCTCTGCTCTTTTGCTTTGCGCTTTACCTCTTTCCTGCTTTCCTTATCTCCAGCATCTCCATAAGCTCGTTGGGGCTCATAAGGGGCTTGCGCAGCCTGTCGCCATCTTCAGTCGCTATCCGGGGGCACGCCGTGTTTACGAAAGCGTCGAACTCGGTCATATTCTCAAGAGAAGTAAAATCGAAAGTGTTTGATACAAGTATTGCCGCACTTATGCCTCTTTCTTCTATCTTATCCTTTATCAGCTTTGCAAGCGCCATGTTATACTGGCCGTTTTTGGTGCTTACAAGTATGCCTATGCTCTTTGCCTCGAGCGATGCGACTATCCTGCCCTTGCTCCTTCTTTTGTATGTCTCCCTGTAGTCGTCAAGCTTTAGCATTTTTCCTTCAAACGGGTCTATGGAGAAGAAAGGCTTTGTCGTGGAAAGCAGCGCCCCTATAGGGTGGAAAAGCCCTCCGCCAAAATACACGAAGGCATCGACCTGCGCATTTATTGTAGCCGCGCTGCCAACATCGCAGCCTAGGATCTGCCCAGGTTTCTTTGCGAACCCGTAAGGCTTTCCTACCAAAACCGATTTGCCGTGTTCCTCATAGAACCTCTTTATCGATTCTATCTGGTGCACGTGCTGTATTGTTGTTACTATCCCAAGTACTTTGAATCCTTTAAGCCCTTCAAGGCTCTGCGTCAGCATGTCGAGGGGCGCATCTATCTTGTATTCAACGTATTCTACGTTGAAATCAACATGGTGGAATTCGGCATGGCCGAAATGGACTATCTTGTCTGCGCCTATGTTTTTTGCCTCGTCTATGGCGAGATCGCACGCGCCAAAAGTTGGCGATGAGGAAATAAAGACCTCGTTTCCCTCCTCTTCCAGCTTCTTCGCGTGGCTAAGCGCGAACTGCTTCAAGCCTTCCGGAAACTGCAGCAATACCCTCATGATAAACTACCTGAAAGCGAACGTGAGCCCTCCTCAAAAGCGGTAAAAGCCCCTGCAAGAACAAGATTTGCTATCTATGCTGCCCTTATTTTATACGTGCCAGAGAGCTTGCGCGACGCCCTTCTAAATGCTTCGAGAAGATGCTTCTTGTTGCTGTTTGATCCTTCAAGAAGGAAAATAGGTTGCCCTTTCTTGATCCTTGCAGCAACAGACACAGGCGTGCCGAAAGCCTCTGACATACCCCTTGAAACCCTGTCTGCTCCAGCACCCGCTGCCATCTTGTGCTCCCTTATGACATTGTGCGGGAACACCAGCACCCTGAAAAAGTAGCTGTTGAGTATGTTTGCCTCAAGGTATTTGTTTGCAACCTGCCTTGCCGCTTCAAGCGCATTTGACCTCAGCTGTACCTCCTGCTCCGGTACCAGAGCAAGCTTTACGTCGTAATTTGGATCCTCTTTGCCCATCTTGAAAACAAGCAAGCTGGTGTGCGGAAGCGCTTTTATATAGTTCTTTTTCGGCTTCCTCCTTGAATATCTGGCCCATGCCTGCGAATTGGGAGTTCTGCACGTTTTTGCCGACCTTATCCTTGCCATACTTTAACACCGTGAAACATCAAATAAGCACGCTGCTCTTGCAGATAATAATACAAGCAGCAGATAGCAGATAGGTTTATGACCGCAAACTTATAAAAGTATTTCTTTTTTCAGTTTACGCCTAATTTCGAGCAAGCGCGGCAATTGCTGCCAAGACAGGAGCAGGACATAATTGCAAAACTTAAAATTCTTATCTATCGCATTCTAATTGCAGTGATATCATGGATTTGGTAGAAAACGCTTTGAACAATAATTATGGGAGTGAGGATTTATTCAGGGCGAGCATTGCTGTATGTGGCGTAGGGGGAGGCGGAAGCAACACTATTCAAAGGCTTAGCAGGATGGGGGTAAAGGGCGCAACGCTTATCGCTTTCAATACAGATTCCAAGCACCTCAATACCTTGGATCCTACGATAAAGCGCAGTCTTATAGGCGGGCCTCTGACTAGGGGCATGGGCGCAGGGGGCTTTCCCGAGATGGGCGCAAAGGCCGCAGAGTATTCAAGGACAGAGATAGAGGATGCGTTAAAAGACGTGAACCTCCTATTCCTCTGTGCAGGAATGGGTGGTGGCACTGGGACAGGAGCGGCGCCTGTAGTCGCTGACGTGGCAAAAAGAAACGGCGCGATAGTCCTTGGTATAGTAACATTTCCTTTCGCGCTTGAGCGCGTCAGGCTCAATGTTGCAAGAAAAGGCATAGAGGAGTTGAGCAAGAACTGCGATACCCTCATAGTCATAGACAACCAGAGGCTTGTGGAATTGTATCCGAATCTTGCCATAGACCAAGCGTTCAGGGTAGCAGATGAGGTAGCATCGAGAGCGGTAAGGGGCATAACGGAAACGATAAACACGCCAAGCCTGATAAACCTGGATTTTGCAGATGTAAGGAACGTGCTTAACAAAGGAGGCCTGGCAATGATAAGCATAGGCGAGGGCCATGGCACGAACAAGGTAGACGAAGCCGTGGAGAATACGCTAAAGAACAAGCTGCTTGACGTAAACTACGAAGATGCGACAAACATGCTCATACACATAACGGGAGGAGAGGACATGACCTTGGGAGAAGCGAACGAGATAGGGGCAAAGCTTACCGATCACGTTTCACCTTCAGCAAACGTCATCTGGGGGGCAAGAATCGACCCAACATACGCAGGTAAGGTAGAAGTAATAGCAATAATAACAGGAGTAGAAAGTTCATCAATACTCGGTGGAGAAAGCAAAAGAAGCAGCGATGGCTTCAAGATAGACGAAGTATAGTTTGCGCCCTCCACACGCATCCGCATGCATCCATAGAATGCGCACCGATAGCCTACTGCGACTTCTCTGTTCTGAGATACTCCTTTAGCTCTTTTGTTTCCTTCTTGATCTTATCATAAGTTTCCAGCTCCTCTCCTGTGAGGATGTCCTTGTCCATCTCCAGCCGCTTCTCTATAGTATCGAGCAGTTCTATCCATTCCCCGCTTTCGGCTTCTATAAGGTAAAATATCCTTTTGTCGCTTGACAGCTGGTTAAGCAGCTTTAATATCTCCTCGTTCTCGCGCTTGTCCTTCTCATCCACAGCGTGCCTGGATTTTATGCTGTCCATAATCTCTCTTATTTCAGAATTTGGAGCCGCGGTTTCGTGTCTATCTACGACTTCCTTCATCTCATCGGTAAAATCCCTTAGGATACTGTTAAGTCGCCTAAACAGATCGAGCACTCGCGTTTCAGAATTGCCAATAAGCATAGAATCAGGTATGATATGAAAAAGTAAAAATTAAAAAGAGTGCTTACTGCGCCCTTTTTGGAACTTGAGGTTATGGTGTGTTCTTGAAGTGCGTCATCATGTTATTGTTTTTTGCAGAGGTGGTAGGCTGCTGTTCGATTGTAAGTTTGTTTGTTTTAAAATCGAAAATACCTGTCTTGCCTGTATCATAACCCGTGAGAAAAGTTATACTTATAGATAGAGGTCTTCTGTTGCTCAAGACGCCCTGGCGAAATTCTACATTCTCCACTGCGGCAAGTTCTCCGTTATAAATTACTAAATCCCTTGCTATACCTGGTAAAGTTGTTCTCTTTTTCATCTCTGCCGCAACGTACTCTATGCGTTCCTTTGGCCAATCCTTCATATTCGACAGGTCAAATACATCTTCAACTTTTCCTCCTATGAGTTTTTCTCTGGGATGATTAGATATTCTTTCCATATCGGAGATTGCCTCTTTTTTAACATGGCCAACTTCATCAAAATAATTGACAACCACGCCATTCGCATTTACCTCATTTATTATACCAACTCTAAACCCTTCTCTTGTCGCACCACTTATAACCCTGTGGCCCTCAACAATATTTACTTTTCCTCCACTTCCCGTATTCTCAGAATAACCAAATACGATGTAGTCTCCTTTCCTTGCGTTCCCGAGTTCTATATAATCCCGCGTGACTATGTCCGGAGATCTATTCGATGTAATATGTGTCATCATCTCACCACTCTAATATAATTGCGACTTTCCACATATTTAAATCTCACCTTTGGCCTTTTTGCGTGCTTGCTTTAGAAAAAGTATGGCCGTAGGTAAAAATAAAAAGAAAGGTAATTGACTATCTTCGCGCCCTGCTTCTGGTTCCCTTTCTCCTTTTTGTTTTCGAGCTTGTCCTTGTCCTCTTTCTTGTAGCTGTCTTCTTCCTTTCTGTTTTGCGGCCTTTTCTGCCTTTAATCGCTTTGGCAACCTCGGCTCTTCTCGCCTTTCTAGACTCAAGTGCTTTTTTGCCTTTGTTGCGGTAGTAAAGCGCCACACCAGCTCCTGCCACTGCAACTACTATTACTGCGGGCACTATTATCTCAAATATGTTGAATTTAGGCGGAGACGCGGTTATTGTTATTATCTTTGCAACTCCTTCTACAATCACCGCACCTTCACCGCTGCTTCCCGAAGTCGAAACAGTCGAGTTTTCTACTATCTGCATCACTCCTGTCCACGTATGATCAAGGTTCTTGCTGTTGCTCGGCATATTCACAGTTACATTTATGCTGGTGTCCGAATTAGGAGCAATGGATCCAGACATGGGAGACGCAGTTACCGAAGGTGTAGTTGTATTCGCTATAGTGTTAAGTGTAGGAAGTATAACCTTGAACGGCAACGGAACAGAGCCTTCATTTATTATGGTAATTGTTATGCTTTCGCTGCTTCCTAAACTTACGTTAAAGGAAGGCTGGCCTGCCACTTCGCCAAGCTGCGCTTTTGCAATGTACGCTGTAGAAAAAGCAAGAAAAAGCAAAGTAAACAAAAACAAAGCAAAATGCACCTTCATGTGTTCACCGGCTTTTCAGCAGCTATTTTCTATTGTTATAGTTTGCTGGTATGTGCCTGCCGGCGTTCCTGCAGGTACTCCAAGACCGAAGTATATTGGGCTGTTTGTGGTAGGGTTTATTGTGTTGGGTGCCGCTATTGTTATGCCTGTCGTTGTTGCGGTGCCCGTAAGCGCGTTGCCTGTGTATGTGCTTTGCGAGCTGGCTGACCAAAGCGTGTTGCTTGTTCCAAAGCCTATTAAAGAGTTCGATACTGAATTCCAGGTAGTGCCTGATACCAGTACACTTGCCTGTGCGTTCCCATTGGGGTCATAATCTGTTATCAGTTTGTTTGTAGGTGTGTTCGTAGTAGGCGTCAGTGAACCGAATGATATGGCGTTAGGAGTTAGAGATATAAAGCATGTTGGCTGTACCGTTACCTCTGCGGTTACAAAGCTGTTATAGGGAGCACTTACTATGGCGTTGAACGTGCTATATGTTGTATTCTCGTTTTCGAAGTTTATCGTTTGGACGTAATTGCCCGGAGGCGTTCCGCCAGGAATTGTAACCCCGAAATATATATTATTGCTTGTAGTCGAAGTAGAAAGGCTCGGCTGTGATATGTATATGTTTGTGTTTGCGAAAGTGCCGGAAAGCGCTGTTCCTCCTGATGCACTTAGCGGTGCTGCGCTCCACACCGTGTTGCTTACCCCTATGCTGTTGCCTCCATAGATCCAGGTTGCGCCTTCTACAAGAATGTTGGCTCCAATGTTTCCTCCTACGTCAGAGTCCGCAACCAAAACGTTTGCGTCATAGCTTCCAAGAGGGTAAAGCGAACCAAAGTTTATTGTGTTGGGGGCAACATCCAGATAAATGACATTGCCTACCTGCACGTTTGCAACTACGGTGTTCGATGAGCTAGCGTAAGCAAAATTCATGCTTCCGCCAAGCGCAAGAATAGCCGCAAAACCGACTATTGCTGCTATTATCAAACTGTAATAATAAGATTTTTTCATGTCTATCTACCACGATAACATTATAGGTTATTAACTGCTATTTATATACTTTTCTATCTCCTCTGAAAAGCGGAACAAAAGCTATTTGCATTCGGGAAAGCCCCATGTTCTCTCAATTATTCCAATCCCTTATCTCTTCAAAATCCTGCTCCAGAACCTTCTTTTTCTTGTTGCAGAGGATCCTTCTTCTTGATATACATTGCCAGAGCCGTAGTACCTTGACAGCTGTTGTACTGACTTGGCGAATCTGTTCCTGTAGTCCATTATATAAGCAGGAATGTGCTCTTCTATGCTTATGGGTACGATATCGTCTTCAGGCAAAGAGCCCACTATCCTGCCTTCATACATCTCCTCGATCTCTCTCCTGTGGAGCTCGTATTTCCTGTTTCTTACCCTGTTTATGATAAGGCTATGCCTTGCTTTCTCGCTGTTCAGCATGTCTGCTACCCTTATTATGCTCGCCAAGCTGGGCATGTCGGGCGTAGCAACAAGCAGATTTTCATCCACGTATTTTGCAATTCCCTGCGTATAATATCCTGGCTGGGTATCTACCACAACGAAATTGTAGCTGGTCTTTTTCAAATTCTGTATGAGTTTTCTTATCTCTTCCTCTCCTGCGACGAAAGGCTTGGAATTGATTGTTCCTGTGACTACATGCATGCCTGTAGGCCCGTGCACAGATATTATGTCCCTGAGCTGCGCTTTGGAATATAGGAGCTGCTTGTACCCTATGTTTGATTTTTCAAGGCCTATGTGGAACCCTACGCTCGGGTTTGTCGTGTCCGCATCAATCAGCAGCGTTCTGTATCCGTTGGACTGCAGGGCGCATGCCATGTTAACCGATATGGTTGTCTTTCCCACACCGCCCTTCTGCGATGCTACTCTTATTATATATGGATCTGGCATCTATTCGACCCTTCTTATGTGCTCTTTGAGTTCTCTAAGTTTTGCAGCTCTTTCCGGATTATATCTTGCCCTGTATCTCTTTTTATGCATTTCTATCAAAGCTACTAAGATTGCTATTGCAGCCGCTATCCCAATGCTATATGGCATGTAGCCTTTTAGCTCAGCAGGCTTTTGCGGTATCGTTGTTGTAACCGCAACTGTAGTAGTAACAACAGGCCGTGGCAATACTACGAGGTCGAAAGTGTAATTGTCGCTTATCCCTGCCCCAGAAACAAACAACGTAACTACGTAAGTGCCGCTCGCAGGAGCAAAAATCTTAAATCTAGGCAAAAGCACAGTATTTGGCAAAACGCTAAAGCTCTGGGTATTATTTATTACGGTCATGCTTGGCGGACCAAGGACGCTAAATGTTATGTTGTTTGGCCTAGTGCCCGAATAAAGCGCGCCTACGCTTAACATGCCGGAAACATTGGCATAAAATGTAGGTATGTTTATGTTGAAAAGCTTTATCGTGCTTATTGGGACTTGCGATGGCACAGTAAACGATATGGGGGAACTTTCGAACGCAGCCAAATCTGTAGCATTCTTTACCGTATAGTAAAGCGTGGAAGTAGCCCCTGCAGGCAAAACGGGCAGATACCATTCTATGTTATACACGCCGCTCGAAAAACTTACATTGCCTGCAGCGCCAGCTATGCTTATGTCGCTTGTGTTTCTTGCTACTATTCCAGGTATGCTGATCGACGCCGTTGTGTTATAAATGTTCGTGCTTGTAGGGTTAAGCACCTCTACCTCCCCCTGCACGTTTTTCGAATTGTTGAGGGCTGTTATCGTGTTGAGGAGCGAAGGCTTTGAAGTGTTGGGGCTTTCAACTACAACTGTTATATACTGCGTGTAGGATGTCGGTGTTCCGTTTACCGGGGTGATGGTTTCAGGCAGGCCGGCGATATAGCTTCCGGGCTGCAAGCTACTGGAAACATTCAGCAGCACACTGACGCTTGCCCCCTGGTTTGGCGGCAAGTACAAGCTTCCTGCGGATGTCGAGACCGATATCCCTGCTGGTATAGCGGGGTCTGTAAAATTTACCCATATCGGAACGGAGTTGCGGTTGTATACGCTAAGCGGACTTACCGCACTCTTTCCAGAAAACGTCGTGACGAGCACAGGAGTGGATGTGTATACTACATTGTTTATAGATGCCGGAGGCGGCGGTACGGGTTTTGGCGGAGGAGGAGATGAAGAAGGCCTTTTAACTACAGCATAGCTAAAAGCGTATTTCGGAGATGTTTGCTCTCCAGAAGCATATGTTTTATGTCCTAAAGAATAACTGCTGTAGTAAGTCACATACTCTGATACGTTGTAGGTGCCTATATTTGGGGATACGGTATAGAGCGTTACAGATCTGCTGACATTGCTGTTTGCGCCAATGGCCCCTATCGTGTAGTTTGTCTCGTTAGCGAATCCTCTGGGCCCCGCTATTTCCATATGCAATACTGTGTTGCTTGTGCTAGAAAGATTTCCTGCATTTTCCATGCTAGTATAGAAGGTTACTGGCGAGCCGATACTCACAGAAGGCGTTGACGAGGCGCTTGTTATTAAGATA
This sequence comes from Microcaldota archaeon, assembly GCA_021827955.1. Classification (GTDB taxonomy): domain Archaea; phylum Micrarchaeota; class Micrarchaeia; order Micrarchaeales; family Micrarchaeaceae; genus JAKATY01. Next base: position 9,704 of record JAKATY010000062.1, read on the forward strand.
TTTGCGGGAGTCGCTACCAGGAATTCTGCGGGCGAGTTGTTTTGCTGCCTGTAATACTTGCTGTTGAATGAAATATTGACATAGTAACTCCCTATGCTGAGATTCCTGCCAAGGCTTATCTCAAAGGTCTTTTTTGACATGCTTATGTTCTCTGCTTCCAGCGTGTTTGAAAATACCGGATTCAACGGCGTGCTTTTTGCACTCCATATATCCAGTGTGCCATTCATAGAGCGTATGACCCCGCAGTTAACGGCAGTGGCAAGCGAATAATTGAATATTATGTTTGAAGATGTGACGTAAAAAGTCG
>JAKATY010000045.1 GCA_021827955.1 Microcaldota archaeon
CTGCCGCTCCAAGAATTATTACCCTTTTCGCATCCTTGTTCAGAAGATTTACACTTGACATGCTACCACTATTGCATATTTTTTCTGAAAGCTTATAAAATAATGACCAAAGAAAAAGTTTTCAAAAGTAAAAGAAGAAGCGCGCTTAGTACAGCACCCTTATGCCTTTGTAGCTGAATGCTTCAGGAACTTTGCCTTGCATAGGGATTTTCTCTCCGCATTTCGGGCACTTTCCTGAAGCGGTAATCTTCCAACCATATATGCTGAACCCTGATCTAGAGACCAGCTCCTCTCCGCATTTGGGGCAATAGGTATTTTCATATTTTGTGCCGGGCACGTTTCCTATGTAAACAAACTTTAAACCGTTTGATTTTGCTATGTTGTAATGGGAAACAAGAGTTTTCAGCGGGGTTTCAGAATAATCCAGCATCTTATAGTCAGGATGAAAACGCGTAAACATTACAGGCGTGTCAGGACCCAATTCGTTTGAAATCCATTTTGTAAGGCGGTCGCAGGCTTCCAATGAATCCCCGACTTGCGGTATTATGAGGTCTGTAATTTCTATATGAATGCCTGCATGTTTCAGTGACAGCAATGCGGACTTCACACTTTCGCTTGAAACAATAGCTTCATATTTGTTGGCAAACTTTTCCTCTCCGTTACCCTTGAAATCGACCACTACCGCGTCTATAAGGCCTTTCATTTTCTGCACCGCTTCGGGGGTCATGTAGCCATTTGTCACGAACACGTTGAATAAGCCCTCCTTGTGGGAAAGCTCCGCGACGTCAAGCACATACTCTATGAATATGGTGGGTTCGTTATATGTGAAGGCTATCCCTTGCGCACCGCTCTGAAGCGCAAGATCTACGAGACCCTTTGGAGATATGTCTACGCCCTTTATCTCGCGCTCCTTGGATATGTTGTGATTTTGGCAAAAGAGGCATCCGAAGTTGCACGAAGAGGTGCCAACCCCCAGCACGTAGCTGCCCGGCATGAAATGGTTGAATGGTTTCTTTTCTATAGGATCAAGTTGCACGGCTTCCAGCTTTCCGTAGCTGTCCAGATAGAGCTTGCCGTCTTTGTTACTCCTTATAAAGCAGAAGCCCCTGCCGCCATCGGGTATCTTGCACCTTCTGGCACAGGCTATGCATTCAACACGGTTATTGCCTATGCTTCTCCACAAAATCGCTTCTTTTTCCATGCGCTTACCAGAGAGATACAAATACATGTTGTGCTTTTAACATATATATAGATTTTGCTGACGGAAAAATCAGCTTTCTATAAACCAAAAAGTATGCGAAAAAGAGGATAAAAAGGTATTACCAAAAGGGTTTTAAAGGTAAGATACCATTACATTTATAGGCGATATGCAATCTTTTTGACAGGCGAAATCTGATGGGCAATGAGAGTTATACAGCAAACGATATAGTTGTGCTTTCCGGGCCGCAGGGAGTGAGAAAAAGACCCGCAATGTACATTGGCTCAACAGGCAGCGCAGGCTTCCTTCATCTGCTTTTTGAAGTGATAGACAACTCCATAGACGAGGCGGTTGCAGGGTACTGTAAGAATATTACCGTAAAGCTTGAAAACGAGGGAGGGACAGACGTAGCGGAGGTAAGCGATGATGGGAGAGGCATACCTATAGACATAATGCCCAAGCTGAACAAGCCGGCTCTTGAAGTCATAATGACGTCCCTTCACTCTGGAGCAAAATTCGACAACAATACTTATAAAGTGTCAGGAGGACTGCATGGCGTAGGCCTTACAGTAGTAAACGCACTTTCTGAGTATGTAGAGGTAACGGTGAAGCGCCAGGGCAAAATGTATAGGCAAAAATTCGGAAAGGGCAATATACTTTCGCCTTTGGAGGTTGTAGAAGAGCTTAAGGGCGAGGAAACAGGCACTACGATAAGATTCAAGCCTGATACCGAAATCTTCTCTGTGAGGAATTTCGATACGATGCTTCTCACAGAAAGGCTCAGAGACCTTTCCTTCCTCAACCAAAACATACGCATAACATTTATAGATGCAAGAGAAACTCCGGAGGTCGTTTCAACCTTTTACTCTCAGAATTACATGAGCGATTTTCTGAACTACCTTAAAAGGGAGAGGAAGGAGGTAACAAAGCCGATAATAATGACGAAGCAGGTGGACTCCTACAGTCTTACGGTTGCGATGCAGTACGTGGAGGGCTACAGCGAAGAAGTGCTCTCTTTTGTGAACAATATAAGGACCTATGAAGGAGGCAGCCATCTTACCGGCTTCCATGCGGCCCTCACAAGAGCAGTAACAAACTATATAGAGAAGAACAGCAAGAAAAACGGCAAAGGCATTGAGGTAGAAGGAGAGGACACGCACGAAGGGCTTATAGGGATAGTGTCCGTGCTTATGCAGAATCCAGAATTTGAAGGCCAGACAAAGGAGAAATTGGGCAACACGAGCGTTAAATCGATAGTTGAAAACACGGTTTATTCCTATCTTTCAACCTATTTTGAAGAAACCCCCGCGGAAGCCGCAAAGATTATAGAAAAGGTTACCCGTGCGGCTGAAGCCAGAGAGGCGGCGAAGAGGGCGAGGGAGCTTACAAGGAAGAAGAACCTGCTAGAAGAATCGGTGCTGCCAGGAAAGCTTGCGGACTGCAGCGAGACGGATCCGGACAAATCAGAACTTTTCATAGTAGAAGGTGAAAGCGCGGCGGGCTCCAGCAAGCAAGGCAGGGACAGGAACTATCAGGCGATATTGCCACTTAGGGGAAAGATACTCAACGTGGAAAAAGCAATAGATGAAAAAATATTCGGAAATGTGGAGCTTAGAGCGATAGCCACTGCATTAGGCACAGGCATGGGAGATGTGCTTAATTCTGAAAAGATAAGGTACAAGAAGATAATATTTCTTACTGATGCGGATGTTGATGGCAGCCACATCAAAACCTTGCTTCTTACTTTCTTCTTCAGGTATCTGAGGCAGCTTATAGAAAAGGGGTATGTGTACCTTGCAAACCCGCCGCTCTTCAAGATAAGTCTTGGCAAATCGATAAAGTACGCTTACAGCGACCAGGAGCTCAACGCATTACTTAAAGAGAGCAACGGGAAGGGGGCAGTGCAGAGGTACAAAGGGCTTGGAGAGATGAATCCGGAGCAATTGTGGGAAACAACCCTCAACCCAAAAACCAGAATACTTAAGAGGGTCACAATAAAGGACGCGGAGCTTGCGGACTCTATATTTTCAGTGCTTATGGGAGTAGATTCAAGGGAAAGAAGAAGATTTCTTGAAGAGCATTCACTGGAGGTTTCATTCCTGGACGTGTAGCTGGTGGCGTTGCAATGGATGAAGAAAAAAAGATAGAAGAAACTTCGATAGAAAAGGAAATGCAGACGAGCTACATAGATTACGCAATGAGCGTAATAGTAGGCAGGGCTCTGCCTGATGCAAGAGACGGCCTGAAGCCTGCACATCGGAGGATACTTTATGCAATGTATATGCTTGGAAATACCCATGATAAGCCCACAAAGAAGAGCGCAAGGATTGTAGGTGAAGTAATAGGAAAATTCCATCCTCACGGAGACATAGCTGCGTACGACACGCTGGTCAGGATGGCACAGTATTTCTCCATGAACCATCAGCTTGTTGAAGGGCAGGGAAATATGGGCTCGGTGGATGGAGACCCTCCTGCAGCGCAACGATACACAGAAGTGAGGCTCACAAAGATATCCGAAGAGATGCTTACTGACATAGACAAGGAAGCAGTAGCAATGGTTCCAAATTTCGACAATACAGAAATGGAGCCGGTGGTATTGCCCGCAAAGTTTCCAAATCTCTTGGTGAACGGATCCTCAGGCATCGCGGTCGGCATGGCGACGAACATACTTCCGCACAATCTTGCAGAAGTATGTGATGCAATTGCTGCATACATAGACAACAAGGATATAACTCCTAACGAGCTGCTTACATATATCAAAGGCCCTGACTTCCCTACGAACGGCATAGTGTTCATGAATAATGAACTGCTCCAATCGTATATTACAGGGAGAGGCTCCGTGACAATAAGAGGCAAGGCGATCGTAGAGGACGGCAGCAAAAAGCAGATCATAATAGAAGAGATACCGTACACCGTAAACAAGGCTTCGCTTGTGGCCAAGATAGCGAGCCTTGCAAAGGACAAGGTCATAAACGGCATAGCAAGCCTAAGGGATGAGAGCGACAAAAGGGGGATAAGGGTAGTCATAGGGCTAAAGCAGGATGCGAATACTGATCTGGTGCTTAACGGGCTATATGCACATACGCAGCTGCAGCTCACCATGCCTGTGATGAACGTAGCGGTGATGGGCAACAGGCTTCTTACGCTGAACATAAAGGATTTCATAAAGGTTTTCGTGGAGCACAGGCTTGAGGTAATCAAAAACAGGACAAAGCACGACCTCCAAGTCGCATCTGACAGGCTTCACATAGTTGAAGGGCTGCTCAAAGCGATAGGCAGGATAGAGGAAGTAACTGCGCTTATAAAAAGCAAGAAGGATGTCAAGGAAGCCAAGGAGGCGCTTATGCAGGTGCTTGAGATATCTGACAAGCAGGCGGCTGCAATTCTTGACATGAAGCTCAGCAGGCTTACAGGCTTGGAAAGCTCGACTCTAGATACGGAAGGCAATGACTTGAGGAAGGACATAGAGCAATTCAAAAGGATACTTTCAAACGACGCAAACGTGCTGCAGATAATAAAAGAGGAAACGGCCGCGATAAAGGAGCAATATGGCGTGCCAAGGAAAACCGCGATAGAGGTAGGGGGAGAATTCGAAGAGATAACAAATGAGGACATAATAGAGGACGTAGAATCTGTAATCATACTTACTCATGACAGCTACATGAAGCGCATGCCTTCTGCGGCGTACAAGCTGCAGGCGCGCGGGGGAAGAGGCGTCATAACAATAAACCTCAAAGAAGGGGATTTCGCAAAGAAGATCGTCTCGTGCAGGGCTAAGGATTACCTGCTGCTTCTTTCCAACATGGGCAAAGCCTACTGGCTTAAGGCATACCAAGTGCCGGAAGGTACGAGATACGCAAGCGGCAAGGCGGCAGTAAACCTTGTAAAGCTGCAGGAAGGGGAGAAGATAGAGGAGATAGTCAATACAAGAGAGTTCGCTGGCAAGTACATCGTTTTTGCAACGAGAAGAGGCAGGGTAAAGAGGACCTCTGCAGAGAAATTCTCGAGGCCTAGATCGAACGGAATAAAGGCAATGCCTCTTGAGAATGGAGACGAGCTTGCAAATGCAATAATATCAAACGGCAACAACGACCTGCTTATTTCAACAAAGAAGGGCAAGGCTACAAGATTCAGGGAATCAGACATAAGGCAGATGGGCAGGATAGCGAGAGGCGTGAGAGGCATAAAGCTTTCCGACAAGGACGAGGTGATAAACATACTTGCTGCAAATCCCGGAGACAGCATACTTACAGTTACAGAAAAAGGCTATGGGAAGGTGACGCCTATAGAGAAATACAGGCTGCAGAAAAGAGGGGGCAAAGGAGTCCTAAATCTGCGTGTAGTGGAAAAGACAGGAGAAGTTGTAAAGTCCATAGATACTGCCGGAGCCAGCAGGGCGATACTTATCAATTCAAAGGGCCTATCTATAGAGATAGACGTAGGCAGCGTAAGGGTAACAGGAAGAAATGCCTCTGGAGTAAGGCTTATGAGGCTGGAGACCGGTACAAAGCTGATAGACGTGCAGGGGACGAATGCAAGCCAGATACAAGGCGGTATGAAATGATTTCAGTGCTTGTCATAGGAAAAGGCAGCTATGAGAATTGCAAGGACTTGGCGCTTACAGCCAGGGCTTTCGGAGCGCAAAGCATCACGTTTACTACAAGGGCAAACAAAAAGCTGGTAAGCTACATCAAAAGGACAAACGGCAGGTGGGGAGGCAAATTTGAAGTCTGCTTTGACAAAGACTGGAGAAAGGCAATAGAAAGAAGCAGGAACTACGAGAAGGTGTATCTTACCCTTGGAGGAATCCCGATAAACAAGATAATCTACAGGATTCGCACTTACAAGAACGTGATGCTCATAGTAACGCTGCAGAACGATGAGCGCACATTTGAAGGCGTTGCTGATTTCAACGTAAGCATAACCAACCAGCCGCACTCGACCATTTCCTCTGTTGCAGTGTTCCTGCATATGTTTTACAGCGGCAGGGAGCTTGCAATAAGATTCAACAACGCAAAGTACAAGATAAAGCAGGCAAAGATGCCATGAAAATACCGTTTATCGCAGCGGGCTTTTTTAAGATTTAGGCTGTAAGAAAGTTTATATGGACCAGTACTTCCTGTTTTTTATAAAGTTCTTCTGCGCATTTATCAAATCTGTATAGAACAGCTTATCCTCATGCCTCAGCATACGCAAAAAGCCTTGATGCCGTTCTCGCTCCTATACCATAAGTCGAAAGGGCTATTGCTCCGCGGCCACCATACGCTTCAAGCAGGCCTGCAATCTTCAATGCATCGGAGAACATCGTGCGGTCTTTTTGGCTTAAGGGTTTGCCTTCCACCTTTTTCCTCACTGCTTTGTCTCTCTCCTCGCTGTAGATTGTTATTATGCTTCCGCCGCAGCTCGGACATTTTATCTTCTCCTGGTCCTTGAGCTCCGAAAGGCTTCGCGTGAACCTGAAGCCGCAATACATGCAAAGCAGCTTTACATCCTTATCAAGCATAAACTTTTCAAAAGACTCTAGTATTTCGCTGCTCGGCGTCGAAGGCATTATGAGCTCTTTTGTATAATAGAAAGAATTCAGCACGGTTAGCGCAAAATGCGACAGTGAGCTTACCTTGCGCACATGTATCGAAAGCTCGTTTGCGCCTATCTTTTTCGAAAGCTCTTTTATCGAAGACAGGTCAAAATAATTTGACATCAGCTCCCGGATCGTTTCCCGGTATACAGGAGTGTCCTTATAAATGCTTATGAGCTTGCGCGCAAGGGACTTTGGCACGGCGGCTTCTTTGTCCACGATGCCGAACATCTTTGCCACTTGCACGAACTTGTATCTGAAGAGTTCTGTATCGAGAATCGTGCTAGCGAGCACGCCTTCCACGTTCTGCAGCTTTATCGATGCAAGGTATTTTTCAATATCGAGCCCTGAAGAAGCATCAAGATAGATAAAATAAGGAGAAGCCTTCATGTAGACACTGTAACCCAATCGCGCGGCAGCAAAATGCGCGAGCATCCTTCCAAGCGCCTCGTTCGCCATTGTGCCGAACGGCAGGTAAATCGCACTGTTCTGCTCGGTCTGCTCTATGATTATCTTATCACTTTCGAATATCGTAGATTGCTGCTTATCGAAAAACTTCTTCAACTCGACGCGCGTGTCTTGATCTTTCACAAACTTTGAATCGAGGGCTTTCTTGCTGTTTTGCACTATCAAAGATACCTCTTCCGAGACTGCCCTGCTCACGGGGATGTCTTCTCCGCTCCAATCTGGCACCGCAGATTCCAGCTCGCTTGATGGCTCTACAAAGATTATGTCATTTTCTATGCTTACTACCTTCCACGGCAATCCTTTTGTTATGAAAGAGCTGTTTTCGTCTACGTTGTTGACAACGAATTCTTCATCTAGAGTAGAGATAATCCTGTTGTCGATCGTGTTTTTTACAAGGAACCGCTTTACATCGGGTATTACGCTCAGATGCTCGTAATAGAACATCCTTGTCCTGTTGCCCGAGCTTGCTGTTTTTCCATCGAAGCCTATGACTCTCTGCTTCTGCATGAAATTCAAGACCTCTTTCAGCTCTCCCGCACCCAAATTGCGATATAGCCACGACCTGTGTACCACTCTTTCTATTTCTTCTATGCCGCATATACCCTTGTCAAGGATTACTCCCGAGATCTGATTTGCAAGAACGTCAAGCGCAAGCTCGTTCATCCTGAAAGATTCAAGCGCGCCGACGCTTGCAAGCCTGCATATGGCTATGGATTCTATTGCATCTACAGGGTTCAATGCGACGATTACGCCTTTGGGCGTGTGCCCCTTTGAATGCCCTGAGCGGCCCACGCGCTGAACGAGGCGTATTGCCTGGCGAGGAGAGCCATACTGCACCACTTCATCGATATATCCTATGTCTATGCCAAGCTCCAGGGAGCTGGTAGCTATTATCGCCTTTAGCATGTGGTTCTTGAAAAGATCCTCGATTTCTATCCTCTCTTTTTTGTCTAGAGAGCTATGGTGCACGCCTATGCCTCCGAAAGGCTTTATCTTGTTTAGATAGAGAAGCCTGCTGCCTACGGCCTCTACAACCTGTCGCGTATTCGCGAATACCAGGGTTGTATCTGATTCATGTATATGCCTTGCAACTGCGAACAGCCTTGCAGTGGAAGCCTCATCAAGCCCAAAATGCTCCTTGAATTCCTCATACGAATGCGCTTTTATTGGAATTTCTACCGAAAGCGCAATTTCCCTTTTCGATTCCGCAGAAACTATTTCGCAATTCCTGCTTCCGCAAAGAAAATGAACTGCATCGTCAGGCTTGCCTATAGTTGCACTGAGGCCTATGCGCTGAAAACCAGGCGCTTTTTCCTCCAGCCTTTCAAGAGCAAGCGAAAGTTGCGCTCCCCTTTTGCTGTAATAAAGCTCGTGAAGTTCGTCTACAACTACGTATTTCACATTGGACAGGCTTACGCCGAGATACTTTGTAGGCAATATGCTTTGCAGTGTCTCGGGGGTTGTTATTAGTATCTGGGGCGCTTTCTTGCTTTGCCTGCTCCTTTCGCTCTGCGGAGTATCCCCATGCCTCACTGCTATGCTTATGCCCGCGTACTCTGACATCTCTTTGAGTCTTTTTATCAGATCGCGATTCAGAGCGCGAAGCGGTGTTATGTACAACGCGCTGATTCCTTCGCTTCCCGAGCTGTGCGACAAAGCATCCAGTATAGGCAGCATTGCCGCTTCAGTCTTTCCGCTACCTGTAGGAGCGAGTATCAGGCAATTTGACTTTTTTGATATAGCTTTTGCTGCCTCTTTCTGGATCTCGTACAGCTCTCCGAATTTGCCTCGGAAAAATGAATATATGTCAGCTATTCAAACACCTGAAGAGGGCAAAGCAAAGAATTGCCACGTGAATCTAGAGGCTTTAGCAGATTTATCTAGAAGGCTTTCTTGCTTCTGCGGCATGCTTGCTTTCCATTTTTGCAGAGGATATCTTTGCCACAATTAATATAATCGCAACACCTGCGATTATTACATAGATGAGCGATGGGGTGAACATTGTAATTGATATTGGGTTGCCGTTATCCGAAGCTGCAGACTGGGTGATGCCAAAGTATGAAAACTCGGCTTCTATATACCCGTAAGGCACATTGTCCAATATTTTTGTCCCGTTGCTGCCGAGATAAAATGTTGAGGAGGTGCCGTTTTTGAATTTCGCAGTTACGCTGGAGTTTACAGGCGTGCCAAACATGCTCGCAGAATGCAGCTCTACGTTGTAAACAGGAAGCTTCACATATATTGATTGAGGCGATGAAACAGAGAATTTGTAGTTGCTTTGAAGCGGCACGCCTTTGTATAACGCATAGCTTACGGAGTAAGTGGTGTTGGCATCAAGGTACTCGGAATTAGTAACATTAACGCCTTCGATGCTGAAGTACTGCACGCTTATCGGCTCGCCGTAAGCGTTTTCAGGATAGAAACTTGTAAGATACTGTGGCACGAAAATCGCCTCGAGGAATTCCGGAGAGGTAACTTCTAAAGATATGGAGGCGTTGGGATTGCCGTTTGACCATTTTTCAAATGAAATCCTAGAGTCAGGGCCCGTAGTGATGTTTGTTTCGCTGAGTTGCAAATGTGCTGTTGAATTTGCATTATACCATCCCGTTCCAGTGATTTTTCCATGTGTGGAAGAGGCGTTAAC
>JAKATY010000046.1 GCA_021827955.1 Microcaldota archaeon
AAGTGCAATTTATTGCGCTTGCTTTATTTTGCCAAGCCCCTCAAAAAGAACCTTTTTACTATTTTGCTCGGGCTGTCCATATCCCCATAGGCACTCAGAAAATCGTCCATGCCAAAAATTCTTGCCATCCTAAAAAGTCTTTCGAAGTTCTTTGCGGAGAGCGAAGAATAATACTCATGGGCAATCTTGTGCAGCCTTAGCTCATTGCCGTACTTTGCTCTCTCATATATTTCAAGGCTTTTGCCTTCCTTTATATTTTTTTCAATCGCTGCTACTGTTCCTTGCTCTTTTACCTGCCTGCCAGCTTTTTTGCTATTTCCAAAAATTCCTCCTCTATCTTGCGGTCAAGATGCAAAGGCGCGCTGCCCGCATCTGCGGCTTCCCTCAACACATCGCTGCTTTTTACCGTGCCAAGCACCTCTGCATTTAGCTCCTTTGCGACTTCCTGCGTGTTGGCGCTCTCCTTGCCGCTTGACATGTTCTCCACAACGCCAAGTATTGCCATGCCCAGCCTTTTTGCCATAAGCCCTGATCTTATGGAGTTTATCGCTGCCACCTTTTGCGGTGTTGTGACTATAACAAACCCTTCCATGTCAAGCAACTGCATCACGGTAAGGGGCGCATCGCTCGTTCCAGGAGGCAAATCTATAATCAGGTAGTCGAGCTCGCCCCAATCGGTATTCTCGAAGAAATCGCCCAGCATTTTAGTAATCAGCGCGCCTCTCCATATTATAGGCTTTTTTATTTCGTCTATTACCATCGCCGTGGAGGCGATTTTTATGCCGTCCTTCACGATAGGCCTAAGAGGGTATTGCGGCACCATCTTCTCTCCAATTCCTAAGAAGATTGTGACATTTGGGCAGTCTATGTCCGCATCAAGAAGCCCTACCTTAAAGCCCTTGTCCTTCAACGCGTAAGCGATGTTTACCGCTACGGTGGTTTTGCCTACTCCCCCCTTGGCGCTGTAGATTCCGATCTTGTGCTTTATGCCCGAGAGCTTTTCCTTCACTCTCTCCTTTTGCCTTATCGTGTTTATGAATGAAGGGTGCATTCTCTCCTGTCCGGATTGCTGCTCCTCTGCCATAAGCTCACTTTGAAGTGCTGTGCTCTTGCTTTTTATGCATTTAAACCCTATGCGGTTTTTTATTACACAAGCTACAATTCAGGCTCAAAAAAGGCAAAATCCCTAAACATTAATTTTATGTGCGCGTCGAGGTAAAAACAGCAAAATTTATATAACTTAATAGCATATTGCATATAACAGAGGTGAATATTGGGCTCCTCCCCCATCGCGTAAAAGCTGGCGGGCGAATAGGGGTTCCCTAGTTTTCATATAATCATCCCGTATTCGGAAAAATCGTGTTTGAAACATAAAAGGTGTATAAAATGGCTGAAAATCAACTCGGAAACCAACAGGTTCTGTATTTGCCGGAAGGCGCAAGCAGGGTATTGGGCAGGGATGCACAGCGTATAAACATAGCTGTTGCAGTTGCAGTCGCAAATGCAGTCAAGACTACTCTCGGGCCAAAGGGCCTCGACAAGATGCTTGTCAGCGACCTGGGAGACATAGTCATAACCAACGACGGAGCAACAATACTCAATGAAATGAATGTGGAGCATCCTGTCGCAAAGATAATGGTCGATGTTGCCAAGACGCAGGACAAAGAAGTGGGCGACGGAACCACGACAGTCGTAATCCTCACAGGGGAGCTACTGAAAGGCGCCGGAGAGCTTCTGGAGCAGGCAGTGCATCCTACAACCATAATAAAAGGCTACAAGATTGCCGCAGACAAGGCAAAGGAGTTCCTTGAGAAGCATGCCAAGCCGATAGATATCAATGACGAAGCAACGCTTAGCAAGATAGCGCTCGTGACCCTCGGCTCAAAGAACATCGGCGATGAGAGCGCGAAGCTAAACATGGCAAAGCTCGCCATAAAAGCGATAAAGCAGGTAATGTACAAGGACAATTCCGGCAAGATAAACATAGATACAGATTTCATAAAAGTAGAGAAGAAGGCAGGAGGCAGCATAAATGACACAGAGCTCATAAACGGCGTGCTTATAGACAAAGAGGTAGCGCATTCTGGAATGCCCAAGTACATAAACAACGCAAAGATTGCGCTTCTTGACGCGGCGCTCGAAATAGAAAAAACAGAGACGGATGCAAGGATAGAGATAACCTCTCCAGAGCAGATGCAGGCCTTCCTGAAGCAGGAAGAGCAGATCCTCAAAGAGATGGTAGAGAAGATAAAGAAATCTGGAGCAAACGTTGTCTTCACGCAGAAAGGCATAGACGACATAGCGCAGCACTATCTTGCAAAAGAGAACATAATGGCGGTAAGAAGGGTCAAGAAGAGCGACATGGAGAAGCTTGCCAAGGCAACAGGCTCGAGGATCGTCACAAGCATAGAGGATCTAGGCTCAACAGATCTGGGCTTTGCGGGAATTGTAGAAGAGAAGAAGGTCAGCGGAGAGCAGATGGTCTTCGTTGAGAAGTGCAAGGATCCAAAGAGCGTCACATTGTTCCTGAGGGGCGGGACGCAGCAGGTCGCCGATGAAGTGGAGAGGGCGATGACAGACGTGATAGGCGCAGTAAGCTCAGCTATAAAGGACGGCAAGTATGTGATAGGCGGAGGCGCCATAGAAGTCTCTCTTGCAAACGATCTCAGGAACTTCGCAAGCGAAGTTGGCAGCAGGGAGCAGCTGGCAGTACAGACGTTCGCCGGAGCGCTGGAAGCGATTCCAAAGACTCTCGCAGAAAGCGCTGGCATGGACACGATAGAGACCCTGGTGCAGCTGAGGAACAAGCACAGGACCAAGGACGGCGAGACCATGGGCGTAGACATAACAAACAACAGGATCGGAGACATGGCAAAGCTAGGCGTGTTTGAGCCAAAGAGGGTCAAGGAGGAAGAGCTTGTTACGGCAAGCGAAGCGGCAGAAATGATCCTGAGGATAGATGACATGATCAGCTCAAAGAGCAAGAGCCCAGGATCTGGAGGCCCTGGAGGCATGCCTCCTGGCGGCGAGATGGAGTGACTGCTTTCTGATATTTTATCCTACTCCTTTTTCTTTTTCTTTCTTTTCTGTTCCTTTTCCCTTCCTTTTTTTATCTCTTTTTTATCCTTGATTATGCTGATAGCAAGTCCCTTTCGCATTGCTTCTTATTTTGCCTCAACCCAAAATACGGTAAAAAAATAACCGCTTTTTAACAAAAGGGATAATATTTTTTATTGCTGGATCTATGTGATGGTTAGATGCAAACAAACAGCGAAATACTAGGAGAGCCTGTAATGCCCTATCACTACAGGATAAACATAGATACAAACTTCAAGAGCTTCATTTTCAAGGGAAATGAGACGATATTCTCTCTGGTAAAGCCCGGCATAGACAAGATAACACTCAATTCCAACGGCCTCAAAATATTAAGTGCTACAGTAGAAACAGCAGGCAAAACCCAAGTAGCCAAAGTCTATTCAAACAGCAAGGACCAGGAGATAACCCTCAAAGTGAAAAAGCCCCTCTTTGGAATATGTAAAATAAACATAGCATTCCAAGGCGTGAATAATGATGAGATGTATGGGTTTTACAGGTCAAAATATCTCAACCATGAAGGGAAGAACGAATACCTGCTTACTACGCAGTTCGAATCAACCGATGCACGTGCGGCCTTTCCCTGTTTCGACAATCCTTCTATGAAGGCCACATTTTCGATAACACTTTCAGCCGACAGCGCGTACGAGGTAATATCAAACATGCCTCCAAAAAACATCGAAATATCGAGCGGAAGGAAGAGGGTAGAATTTAACACGACGCCCAAGATGTCCACATATCTCGTTTACATGGGCGTAGGTAAGTTCAAGTACAGCAAGGAACGCTACGGCGGCATACCTATACGCGCGCTTGCAATCGGAAATAAAAAAAAGCAGGATAAAGTCGCTCTTGATGTCGCGAAGAGAGTTTTAGCATTTTACGAGGGCTATTTCGGGATAAAGTACATGCTCCCTAAGCTTGACCTCATAGCAATACCAGATTTTGCCGCAGGGGCGATGGAGAATTGGGGCGCTATAACCTTCAGGGAGACTGCAATTCTGTGGGATGGAAAAAGCGATTCCCTCTCATCGCGCCAGTATGTAGCGGATACCGTGGCTCATGAAATAGCGCACCAGTGGTTTGGGGACCTTGTAACCATGAAATGGTGGAACGATCTCTGGCTCAACGAGAGCTTTGCCACATTCATGAGCTATAAGGCTGTTGACGCGCTGTTTCCAGAATGGAAATTTATGACGCAGTTCCTATATGACAACTTTTCAACGGCTTTCGCCGCAGACGAGCTTAAATCCACGCATCCTATAAACGTGGATGTAAAGAAGCCTGGAGAGATAGATGAAGTTTTCGACAGGATAAGCTACGAGAAGGGCGGATCCGTGCTGCGAATGATAGAGGATTTTGCAGGCCCCGAAACTTTCAGGAAAGGATTGAATCTATATCTCAACACGCACATGTACGGCAATGCAGCAAAAGAAGACCTGTGGGATGCGATCGGCATTATCGCAGAAAGGGAAGGGAAATCAATTCCAATACGTGATTTTGCCAAGTTTTGGATAGACACGCCGGGTTATCCTATAATAAGCGTATCTAAGCAAAAAGGAGGGTTTGCATTGAGGCAGGAAAGATTCCTCATCAACGGCAGTGCGGAATGGGCTCCGGCTCCTGTGCCTATACATTATATAACAGACAAGGGAAAAAAGGGGATGGTGCTGCTTTCCTCAAATGCAGGGAGCATAAACGAAAAAGGGGCAAAATGGATAAAGATTAACTATGGGCAAAGCGGCTTCTACAGAGTGTCCTATTCCAGTGAGCTCCTTTCCCCTCTTGGCCAGGCCGCCAAATCCGGAAAGCTGGGACCGGAAGATGTCTGGGGGCTCGAAAACGATTTGTTCAGCCTTGCGCGCCGCGGAAGCATAAGTGCCCGCTCCTACATAAGCTTCATCAGCAAATATCTTGACCGTGCAGCTTATCCCGCAAACCTAAGCATAATACAGCATCTCAATTGGCTTTACACAATGCTCTATGGCACGCCACTTCAACACGAGATCGAAAGCTCGATAACAGCCTTTTCGGGTTTCTGGCTCAAGAAGCTCGGCATAGGCAAAAGGAAGGGCGATACCGTATTTGACATACTGGTGCGCGGCAGCGCGTTTGCCTCTCTCGGCTTGATCGGGGACAAAAAAATCGTTTCGTATTCAAAGGAGCAGCTTTCAAAAGGCAGGAGCGGCATCGATCCAGATCTCAAATTGCAGGTATATCGTACCATAATGGCCAACGGAAGCGATAGCGATCTAGCGAGCTTCAAGAAATTCTACCTTTCGGAAAAGGCCACGCAAGAGAAGATTAGGCTGCTGCAGTCGCTTGCCTTCTTCAAGGATAAGAGCCGCGCTCTTGAAATACTGTCGTTTTCGCAGTCCGACGCGGTAAGGCTTCAGGATTCTATCTTCGTTCCCGTGCTGATGGCGTCCAATCCCTACCTAAAGTCAGAATATTGGCCTTGGCTCAAGAGGAACTGGAAGGGCATGATGTCAAAGTATGTGGGCGTAAGCCACATGCTTTCGCGATTGGTAGAAGCGACAAGCACCTGCGCCACGCGCGGCGAGCTTGCGGAAATAAAGGCGTTCTTCTCCAAGAAGGAAAACGTCAGGGACGACATAAAGAGGACGATAGTACAATCTCAGGAGAGGATACAAGCAAACATAGCCTTCCTGGACAAGAACCTCAAAGGTGCGCGGGGAAGAAAGTAATTTAAGCTTGGCTTGAGAGAAATAAGCAGGATCCTGATGGGGCGCTATATAATTGTAGTAGGCTCTCCCGGAGCCGGGAAGACTACGATTACGTCCAGCGTAAAGGCGGCAGATCTTCCCAAGGGGTTGAAGCTGGTAAATGTAGGCTCGCTGATGCTTGACGCCGCAAAAAGGCTGAAGTATGTAAAGAGCAGGGATGAGATAAGGTACCTCGATCCTGCTCGCATGGACAAGCTGCGCACGTACGCTTTTTCAAAGCTTGCGAACATGGCGGGAAAGGTTGTCGTTGATACTCATGGCTATGTGGAGGAGCACGGCCGTTTTGTGCCCGGGCTTCCGCTAAACGCTCTTTCAAGGCTTCATAAAATAGAAGCATTTATATATGTGGACGCGCCAGAAGTAGAAATGCTGTCGAGGCGCAGGAAGGACACTAGCAGGAAGCGCGAGATAGAGGACCCCGAGATACTGAAGACGCAAAGGATGCTTAACTTGTCTGCGCTTTCTTATTACTCCTCTGCCTTCGGGATGCCTGTGTATGTGATAGAAAACAGGTCCGGCACGCTTCAGGAATCCACAAAGAGATATTCATACATAGTGCATGAGGTGTTCGGCAGCGGAAATGCAAAGAAGACCAAAAAGTGAAGAAGATGAGTACTGTTCCAATGACTCCATTGGTTGCGCTTTCAATAATCGCGATAGGCGTAGCATATGCCCTGTTTTCCGTAGTGCTGCAGAGGAAGCTCGTCGATCCAAAAAGGATGCGTGAAATACAGTCCAAGGTAAGCCAGCTTTCCAAGGAGCTCAATGCGATGATCAAAAGCAATGCGGCGAAGGAGGAGATAAGCAAAAAGCAGAGCGAGCTCATGCCTCTCATGAGCGAAAACATGAAAAAGCAGTTCAAGCCTATGATAATAATACTGCCGATATTCTTCCTCGTGTACTACGTGCTCCTGGGCGCTTTGTTCGGCGGAGTGGCCAATCAGACCATTTACTTCCTAATGCCTTTGCATTACAAAGGGCTTTTCTTTGCAACTGTGCTTATTCTTGGCTTTGCCTCTTCGATATTCATACTCATATATGACAGAAAGAAAGCAAAGGCGGAGCAGAAGCTTGAGGCTTCGGCGCAGTCTGGCGCAGCCGGCATGCCCCCGCAAGAAATTAATAAGTAGCTGTAGCTAACTTATTACCTGTTTGCTGTTTTGTTTGATGACTTAGAAAACAAAACCCAAACGCATAAGGCGCGTAAAAGCCACAAGGTGTTAATTTGCCAAGACCAATGTACAGATCAGGAAGCTTTAGGAAGGTAAAAAGGGTAACCCCCAAGGGCAGAAACGTAACGCATTACCTAAGGCGCAGCGCGAAAAAGCCGCACTGCGCGATATGCGGAGCCGAGCTCAACGGGATAAGCGAAAAGGGCGGCAAGAGCCGCAGGACCAACTCACGCATCTTCGGAGGCGTGCTGTGCTCGAAATGCACCTCGCGCATAATAGTTGAAAAGAGCAGGATCGAACAGGGAGGCATGAAGCTTGACGACATCAGCATAAGGGACAAATCCTATGTGCTCCAGCTGCTTTCCCACTGACCAGCACTATTGGCAGGTTTGCTTATGGTAAAGATATGCATTAGCGGGCTTACCGGAAGCGGCAAGACGACTTTCGGAGAGCTCCTCGCCAAGGAGCTAGGCATCGCCCACATAACAAAGGCGCGAACGCAGTCGTATTCCGCCATGTCCAATGAGCTAAAGCGCACAAAAGACAAGGAGCTGTCGATAGGCCAGATGGCAGTTCCAAAATACGCGAAAGGCTTTGACAGGGAAGTAGCGAAAGAAGCGGCAAAGTCCGATTGCGTGGTAAGCACATGGCTCTCTCCATGGATTGTAAAAGGAGCCACATTGCGCATATGGCTATATTGCAGCTTCAAGACGCGCGCCAGGAGAAAAGCGAAGCAGCTCGGCATGAGCATGACGAAGGCAATGGCGTACGTGAAGGAGAAAGACGCATACGCGGAGAGATCTTTCAAGAAAATATACGGCATAGACATAAACAACCACGACATATTCGATTTGGAGATGAACACCGAAAAGCTGGACCACAAAGAAACTGTCGCAATAGTGTCCATGCTTTCCATGCTGCGCGACAAAAAGAGATTCTGAAAGAAATTCATGTTTAGATCATGATCATAATCATATGGTGATAGGATGTTGGCAGAACCGGGAAGAGTGTGCATCAAAAAGAACGGAAGAGACGCAGGAAGCAGGGCAGTGATAACAAAGGTCGAAAATGAGAATTTCGTCAAGGTAATAACTGCGATAAGGAACAAGGAAAGAAGGTGCAACGTGCATCACCTTGAGCTTCTTAATGAAAAGGTAAATCCAAATTCGCAGGAAGAGGTCAGCAAGGCACTGGGAATAAAGAAGTAAGCATTTTTTGGTTTTATCCTTGTTCATTATAGGATTCGTAGAGAGCCTCTATTGCTGATTTGACTACTTTTTCCTTGTTAGAATCATCGCAAAGCATCTCGAACAGCCTTGCAGCATCTATCTTTCCGCTGTAGCCGTAATCCTTCAATCTTGACTTGAGCATCTCTACGCCTTTCTCCTTTATCGGCATGCCTCCGAGCTTGTTTTCTCTTACCCCTTCTATGCTTTCCTTGAGCTCCGGGTTCTCAAGCTTTGAGGCGTCTATTTCTATTATAGCGTTATCAGAGTACTTCTTAGCAAGAGCCCTGAGCTGCAGATCGGTACCTCCATATCCTGCTCCCAGTTCACCTTCTATGACAAGCCTTATTATGGGCTTTTCTTCGCCTTCTTTTACAATCCTATTCACTTCCTCCTCGCACATTTTTGATATGTCACTCGGCGTATTCTTCTCGCTTCTAATGTGCGCAACAACGAACTTCCTGGAATTTATGCTTACGAACTTATAGGCCATCGTTTTAGTATCGTAAAGCACGAACCCCTTCGGATCCTGTTCGCCTTCTTTGAGCTGCGTGAGCACAGTGCTTCCCGGTATTATGAACTGTTTTCCGTGAACCTTTGCGTCGACTCTGCTGTGTATGTGCCCGTCAACGTAAAGGTCAAACCCTTCTGGAAGGTCGTCATAATGTATGAAATCGTCGCTGAACGGAAGTATCTCGTAAATAGACTGATGGAACATGAAAATGTTAAAAGCACCCTCTTCTGGCTTCGGATCTAGTTCTTTCAGCTTCTCCCTTACTCTTTCCTCGGATATGCCGCCAATTCCGTATACTGCGACCTTCTCACCATCTTTCTCTATGGTAGTCCTTGCTTCGCTTGTATCGACAAGTATTCCAGCGAGCCCCAAAAGCGCAAGCGCATTCTCATTTCCTACCGCCGTTCTCTCATGCGTGCCAGAAATGGCTACTATAGGTACACTTGTATACCACTTTCCATCCCCTCCTTCCTTCTTCACGACTTTCGATTTAGATTCTATGCTCAGGCCTGTTTCCCTGAATACCTTTATAGCGTCGGCTATCACATGCGGCTGCGGTGCCCTCCTGTCAAATACGTCACCCGGCACTATTATCGCATCGGCCATCTCCGCGGCTTTTAAAAGGGCTTCGCGTGCCTGCTTGAGCGCGTCTTCTTCGAATCGCTCGAAGCCTATGTGCATATCAGAAACTATCGCGACCAGCATGCAAATCCATGCAAGATATTGATTTAAATAATATAAAATGTTTGTACGCAACTATTTGAGAATAAGCCTAGCAAGGTAATATCTTCTATTCCATTACAAAACTCTTTTATAAGTCAGATCTGCCTACCATAAAACCTGTAAAAACCTGATAAGAATTTAGAATACACCTGCTTTATCATCTTTCTTCTACTCTCTTGCGCTTTCTACTTTTTTCAAGCATTCTTCGAAGAATCTGTCCAGGAACTCCTGCGATGCGTGCTTCAGAGGGCCATAGGCGCCCGCTGCAGCAGGATGCCCGCCTCCGTTCCCTTTTATTATAGGGGCAAGCTGGCGCATTACCTTGCCAAGATGGATGTTATACTTTTTGTCGAGATCTATATTGAGCCTCGCAGAGAATGAAATCTCGTTTTCGTTTTCAGAATAA
>JAKATY010000035.1 GCA_021827955.1 Microcaldota archaeon
CAAGCAGACAAATGGCAATGTTGTGCTTACGAGCAGGTTCGCAAGGCACGCCAGCCCTGAGACCACCATGATCTACATAAGCACCAAGAAAGAGGAGCTGTATAAGTAACTGGACAACATAGACATGGACAGCGTAGAGAGGCTCAAGCGGAGCATAATGAATATCAAATAGCAATGTTCAATACTTGAAGCGACGCTCATATTCCTTGTGAGGAAGCCATTCAAGCAGTATTGCAATTATATCTACTTCGCTTCCAGCAATAGAGTACATCAAACGCCAAGCACCAGGAAGGTTGTATTTCCAGAGGTTGTTTATTCCGTACTTCTGTATGTAGACTTTAGGTATAAGTCTTTTTGGTATGTGAATACCACATAATGGATTTGCCTTAAGATTATCTATTGCCTGATTCAGGAACTTGTACAAGGTAGGGTTTTCCTTCTCCAGCCTTGCAAATGCCTCCTTAAGCTTATCATCTGCAAAGTGGACGTATACGGGTCTGTCGCCTCTCATCTAACCATTAGGTTCGATTTTCTATATTTTGCAGCAAGGTCGGGGTTCCATATCCACACCACCTTGCTGTCCTTTATGACTATCTTTCCGGAATCCTCAAGATAGCTCAGTATGACCATGAATGTCTGGTACATCATCTTCTTAGGCAGAGCAAGCCACAGGCTCCTCTTTGACCCGAATTCGCCCTTTTCCTTAAGAACTTCCTCTACCATAAGCACCGTATCAAGCCGTGGGTAGTGAAGCATTTGTCCCTGCATATTATTATATTGATATATATAATATATAAACTTATCTATTAAATGGTTTTACTTGTAAGGCAAGAATACCGTGACTTTCAAGTCGCGGATGAATTGCACAGTGCGATACGATAAATATTAACTTCTTTTCCTATGATATGCTGTTAATGCATCCGCGGCACGGGAAAAATCGCTTCGGATTTTTTGTTTGAGATGATTTATGGAGCTAGAATACGACTACAAAAGATTTGAGACACTACTCTCACATGGTAGAGATCGGAGTTCGACTCTCCGCGGGCCCACACTGCTTTCTTCTGCTGTTGTATTAACGCTTTTCTTTCACCTCCACGAACCTGAATTTCTTTGGATCTGCTACTCCGTGCTTGAAGTACTCTATGTTATCTCGTTTGTCTTCGTAAATTGTCACTTTGTCGTATTTATCTGTGATACTGTTCAGCATGCCTAGCTTCCACTCCTCATCTTTGACATAGATCAGCTTGTTATCGCGGAATATTATCTTGTGAAAAGGCACTTTGTGCTTTCTCAGCAGTTTCATTGTCTCTCTCCTAGTTTTAGTCGGCCTTGCGGTAAGTATCAATATATAGCTTCCGGAATTCTTGCGTTTCAGCAGCGTGCCTATTAGCTCGGTGTTGGGTATATAGAGATCTGAATATTTTGAGATCGCCACATCATAAACCCTTCCCCTTAGCTCCTTGGGCCTGATCTTTCTTACCTGCGATCTTGAAAGCTTATGGCCCATAACTTCCATAGACGCAGCCTCTATGCATCTTCGTCCGAAGAAGAGTGTATCATCAAAGTCGACTATCGCGATGCTCTTTTTCCTATCCATTTATCCACCTTGCTGAATATAACCTTTATTTGCCAAGTTATTTATTCCGTTTGCTTGTTTTCATTTGTCTTTTCAGTAGACGCCCAAGATTATCCCTCCGCATACCACTATGGCCAACCCTAGGATCTGTATTTTGCTGAGCTTATCGTGGTAAATGAAGTGCGCTAATACAGCTACTATTGCAGGCGAAGTATTTGATACAACCGCCGCAGTCACCAGCTGCTTTATTGAAGTAAGTATTGTAAATATGGAATTGCCTATTCCGGACGATATTCCCGCCGCTATGCCTACTGTAGCTATTTTAGGACTTGTCGTTCTTATCATATTACGCCTCTTTTCCGCAGTCAATATAACTACAACTATTATCGCAAAGTATACGATGAAGCTTATAAGTGTGGGTATTAGGTGATTGCTCGTGTTGTTTATTGGGTATACCAGGGATATCCAGCTCAGAGCCCAGAACACGTTCGCAATCACCGCAGGCACAAGCTTAGTGTTGAACCTCATGCCTTTTTCTATTGATATGAAAAGCACCCCTATCACTATAGCCATGATCCCTATTCCTTTGGCAATGCTTACGCTCTCCCCCAAGGCGAATATTCCATAAAGCGCTATGAGGAGGACCTGCACCTCTACGGTCGCATATGTATTGGAAGCTTGCTGGTTTTCCAAGGACTTGTAGAACAGTATGTATCCAAATACGAGAAAGATGCCGCTTAGTACCGATAGTAAAATAGAGTAATAACTTATGCCGCTAAGCCCTATCAACAGGATTGCGATAGAAAGCACAATGATATCCCCTACAGAGATGGCGAATGAAGCGAACAGATAACCGCGCTTTGAAGCCACGTTTTTTATCAGAATACCCGATGTAGCAAAAGTGAAAGCGGTCGCAAAAGCAAGCGTGACAGGGAGCAGCATCGCACCATCCAAAAGCTTCGATATCGTTTTGCAAACGAATGATAATAATCCTTAGCTTGTGAGCAGAAAAATAAACCTTACCTTAAATAATCTCAAGTCTAACGAAATTTATCTTCTTGATTTTTGGGTCAAAGCAGAAACAATTTCTTCTTCCTCCTGGCATTTTTCAGAGCGTGTTTATATCAAGCTCTACCATCGCCCTAGCCTGCACCGTTTTGCCTTTATATGCCAATGCATTGTAACCTGCCTTGCGCAAGTTCCCTGCCAATATCTCCGCTTCCTTTCCGTAGGTGAATATCTTCTTTGGCGACACCCTCTCTATATATTCCAGCCTCTGGTAGAAATCTGCATGGTCGCTTATGGCAAATTGCGCATCCGTGCCAAATTTATAGAGTTTGGAAAATCCCGTTGCCACGGCAGTAAAAACCTTTTTGCCGTATATGCTCGCAAGCGCTTCTGAAAGTTTTGAAATGTTCTTCTCTGTTATGCCTATAAAATTTCTTTCCAACGCGGATTCGTATTCATCGTTTCCTTCAAAAGCGGAGAAAAATCTCAGCCCTTCGCCATAGTCGTTATAAATGCTGCTTGCTTTTGCTATTTTGCTGCTTACTACAGGTACAAGCCTGTGCATATTGAGCAGCTTTATGAGTTCCTGCGATTTTCCTATCGCGTAAGCGCTCACCAAAACTATTCCTTTCTCAAGCCTGCTTTCAGCCCATTTTGCAAGCGCATAGCCTACCTCTTCTTTAGGGTCAAATTTCAGCCCAAATTGAGGGTACGTGGAGTCTATTATGAGAGTATCTGCTTCAGCCGTTTCTATGCGTTCAGTCGCAATAGGCGTTTCTATCTGGAAGTCTCCGCTGTATAATACCCTCTCTCCAATCTCTTCGTTGTCAACGAGCAATTGCCTTGATCCAAGGATGTGCCCTGCGCTGAGCAGCCTTATGTTTTTTGGCGTAGCCGCTTTTCTGCTGTTTAATGAAATAGAATAGACACCTTCAAGCAGCTTTCCTGTCTGCTCGCTCGCCAGGATTTTATTCGAGCTCCTTGTAGCAGATATGTGGTCTGTATGGGCATGCGATACAAAGTCGATATTCGCGCCTTTGGCCTTGACATCGAGCGATATCTCTATCGATTCAAACCCCTGCATCCGGTCGCCAATATGGTAATAAATTCCAAACTAGCCTATAAATATTTTGCCTTAAAAACTTATTTGTATATTCCTATTTCCTTCATCGCGTTTGAACTTAAAAAATAGCAGGTGTGAGATTATGGCAGAAAACGTTATAATAATAGGCTCCGGACCAGCAGGCCTGACGGCCGCGATATATGCAGCAAGGGATGATTTTAATCCTTTGGTAATAGAAGGCATGAATGCAGGAGGCCAGCTTCTGCTTACTACTATGGTAGAGAACTTCCCTGGTTTTGTTGATGGTATACTTGGCCCTGCGCTTATGGACCAGATGCACAGGCAGGCAGAGAAATTCGGCGCGAGATTTGTACGCGAAGATGTTACAGGGGTTGATTTCTCTTCGCAGCCGTACAAAGTTAAGACCGCAGGCGACTCTTATGAGACAAACGCCATTATTATCGCAACAGGCGCTTCTGCGAAATGGCTTGGCATACCTTCAGAAGCCAAGTTCATAGGGAGGGGTGTTAGCACCTGCGCAACATGCGACGCCGCATTTTTCAAGGGGAAGAACGTTATAGTGGTTGGCGGCGGAGATACAGCAATGGAAGATTCTATGTTTTTGACGAAATTTGCTAACAGCGTGACTATTGTCCATAGGCGCAACGAATTCAGGGCAAGCAAAATAATGCAGGAAAGGGCGCTTTCGAATCCAAAGATTAAGACGATGATGAATTCAGTTGTCGAAGAGATACTTGGAGACAAGAAAGTTTCCGGAGTAAAAATAAGGAACATCCAGACAAACGAGATAAGCGAGATGGCCTTGGACGGAGTATTTGTTGCAATAGGCTATACTCCAAACACAAAGTTCCTTGAAGGCAAGCTTGAGTTGGATGCCAATGGCTATATAGTAACAAAAGAAGAGGTTAAGACCAGCCTTCCGGGAGTTTTTGTCGCAGGAGACGTAGCTGATCATATCTATAGGCAGGCGGTTACCGCTTCGGCAAGCGGCACAAAAGCGGCTCTTGAGTTAAGGGCCTACCTTCAGAATAAGGGCTGAAACTTTTTCAGGCCAGCCTCCTCTGCCCTATGCCTCCGGAAAGCGAAGAGACCCTTACGCCTACCTTTCTTACCTCTTTGTCCCCTACAAGCTTTTCCATGAGCTTGTGCGCCATGCCCAACATGAGCTCTTCCGAATTTGAATAGTGCGTTAGGCTCGCATTTCTTATCGCCTCAGTGAAATCCTGGTAGCGTGCCTTGACGCTTACGGATTTGAATACATACCCTTTCTTGTCAAGCTCTCTCTTTACCTCATGTGACAACTCACCGAGTTTTTTGTCTATCTTTTGCATGTCTGCAGTAGGCTCTTCAAGCGTAGACTCCCTGCCTATCGAAAGCGTTTCGGCTCTTTCCACTATCTTGCTCCTGTCTATGCCGTTTGCAAGCTCAAACATCTCCTTTCCAAACGAGCCGAATTTGTCGATTAGCAAAAGCGGATTTGCCGCTGCAAGCTCCCCTATCCTGCTTATTCCCATTTCTTTGAGCCTTGCTTCTGTCTTGACTCCGATGCCCGGAAGCTTGCTTACGTCTTTGTTCCCGAGAAATTCCTTTATCTCCTCT
Source organism: Microcaldota archaeon (assembly GCA_021827955.1). Lineage (GTDB taxonomy): Archaea > Micrarchaeota > Micrarchaeia > Micrarchaeales > Micrarchaeaceae > JAKATY01. The sequence goes on from JAKATY010000035.1 coordinate 5,268, forward strand.
TCTTTTATCACTTTGAAGCCGTTTGGCTTCGCGCTGTCGCAAGCCATCTTGGCAAAGGTCTTGCTGTAGCTTACGCCAACAGTGCACGGCAGGCCTATCTCCTTGTTTATCCTCTCCTTCATCTCCTTTGCCGTGAGCTCCGACTCGTAGTAGCTTTCCTTTCCGAAGTCTATTGCGAATTCGTCTATGCTCATCCGTTCTATGGGCTTGTGGTAGCTTGCAAGCAGAGATTCGATCCTTTTCGAGATGCTTTCGTAATAGTCGTAATCTTCCTTGAAGTATGAAAGCTCGCTATAAAGCTTGAAGGCTTGCATCGTGGGCATGCCGCTCTTTATGCCGTACTTCCTTGCCTCATAGTTTGCGGTTTGCACAACCCCTCTCATTTTATCCTTTTCTGCGGCAGTGCCAACAACAAAAGGCTTGCCTTTGAGCTCTGAATGCCGCAGCTCCTCGCACGCCCCGAAAAAGTAGTCCATGTCTATATGCACTACGACCATAAGCCCCGCACCTCCTATATTTAAAAGTGTATTCAAAATATTTAATTGATATGCTATGAGAAAGGAAGCCGTATCGGGAAGTTTCTATCCTTATGACTCTGCTGAGCTCAGGGAATTCGTAAGCAGCGCCATCGATTCTGCAAAATTCCCTCAGGTTGAAAAGAAGGCTATTGCAAAGGCCTTTTCATACGTTTCGCCGCATGCAGGCTACATTTACTCTGGCAGAACTGCAGCGTACACATACAGAGCGATTTCGGAAAATGCGCGCATAGGAAGCATAGACACAATTGTAATAGCGGGTCCAAATCACACCGGTTACGGCAGGCCAATAGCGATATCCATACAGGATTGGCATACGCCTTTGGGCCCCGTGAAAAACGATGTTGAATTTTCAAAAGCCCTCTCGGAAAAGTCGGAAATGTTCAGCATAGATGAAGAAGCGCACAAATATGAGCATTCAATAGAGGTTCAGCTTCCCTTTTTGCAGTTTCTGTCGGAGAAAGAGGAGAGCTTGAGGAAAGCAAAGTATGTATTTGTATGCATGGGCGATCAAAGCATTAACGCGAGCGAGCTTCTAGCCTCTTCCATATTGGAAGTCGAGCAAGAGCTGAAAAGGAATGCGGTACTGATTGCGAGCTCCGATTTTGACCATTACGAGCCCGCGCAGACCGCAAAATCCAAGGATAGCAAACTTATAGAAGCATTATTAAGGTTTGACTATAAAAAGTTTAATGGGCTGGTTTCTTCTCTGGAAGACAGCGCCTGCGGTTTTGGTCCGATAAGCGTTGCGTTGCTTTATTCAAAGGCCAAGGGGGCTAAAAGCGGATACCTGCTCAAATACTCGAATTCGGGGGATACGACAGGAGATTACTCAGAGGTTGTGGCGTATACATCGTTGTTATTTGCGTAAAGTGGCATATATATTGTGGTGTCATGTCCGTTATAGGTATAAACGATTCTGCAAATTCCGGTGCCGCTCTAATAAGCAAGGGCAAGGCGCTGTTCGCGGCGAACGAGGAAAGGTTTACGGGGCTTAAAAACGATGTTGGCTTTCCTTATAACTCAGTGAGACATGCAAACGGCAATTCTTCAGAAGAGGTGGAGGCCGTGGCGATGGGCTGGATAGGAGGCAACGCGCTGATATCAAGGATTATCCCCTCGTGGGACGTAAAAAGAAGAAAGCTGTGGCGCAGAGAGCTCAAAAAACCCTCTAGGCTGAGCATGCATCTGTCAAACTTGGTATACAAACTGGTTCAAAATCAGAATCCTAAGGCATTATGGCGTTTTGTCGGCAACGGCATAACCTCCAGCATAACAAAAAAACATCTGAATAAAATTTCAGAAGGGCTATCCAACAAGAAACTGTACATAATAGAGCACCATCTCGCGCATGCAGCATCGGCGTACTACTCTTCTGGCTTCAAGGAGGCTCTTATACTTACCCTTGACGGTGCCGGAGACGGGCTTTCAGGCAGCATTTCTATAGGGGATAACGGAAAAATAAAACGCCTTGCCGAGTTTAAGGCGAGTTCAAGTCTGGGTATACTTTACGGTGCGGCCACGCTGGCGTGCGACATGAGATACGGGGAGGATGAAGGCAAATTGATGAGCCTGGCAGCGTATTCTTATCCTGTTTCGATACCGCAGCTAAAAGATTTCTGCTATTATGATACTTCAAAAAAGCAATTAATTTCAAAGATAAAAACAAGAAACGAAATGCTGCTTGCCGAATACCTTAAGGACCATATACTATCGAGGTATGATCGCGAATCTTTTGCATACGCCATACAAAAGCATGTAGAGGAACAAGTTTCAAATATGCTAAGTCAATGGATAGGCGAAACAGGCATACACAATATCGCCTTGGCGGGAGGATTCTTTTCTAACGTTAAGGTAAACATGATTATAGAACACATGCCAGAGGTAAAGAACACTTTCATATTTCCTAATATGGGTGATGGCGGGCTGGCCTACGGCGCAGCTGCATATGTGGACTTTCTGCTTAATGGCAAGTTTAACAAAAGAGAGATAAACGATATGTACTTAGGGCCGTCTTACGGCAACAGCGAAATAGAGAACGAACTGAAAGCATATAAGAGGAAAGGTATCATAGAATACGAGCCCATTTCTAATCCCGTAGAATATGCTGCAGATCTAGTCGCTGAAGACAACGAGATAGTGCTTTGGTTCCAGGGCAGGATGGAATACGGCCCTCGCGCCCTTGGCAATAGGAGCATCTTGGCATTACCTATGGTAGAAGAGAACAGGAATGCGCTTAATCTGCTCGTCAAGAAACGGCCATATTATCAACCTTTTGCAAGCACGATTTTGGATTCGGCTGCAGAATCGCTGCTAAGCGATTATGTTTACGCAAACAAGTTCATGACAAGTGCAAATACAGTAAGAGACGAGCATTTCAAGGACCTCATCGCGGCCTCCCATATAGACAAGACTACAAGGCCGCAGATACTTGTAGATGAAAACCCCTTATACAAGCGCCTGATAAAGCGCGTGGGCAAGAAAACCGGAATAGATGCGGTGCTAAACACAAGCCTTAACAAGCACGGCAAGCCGATAGTGCTCACTCCAAAAGATGCACTTTGGACCCTTGAGAATACAGGTGCAAGGACCCTTGTCATAGGGGATTTCCTCGTGCGTAAAAAGAATAAGACGGGGTAACGCTATCCAACTCTTCGGGGCACCAGAAATTTCATATTATTATGCCTATTCCTGAGAATACATCATCGCTGTAAATAGCGAGCCTTCCAAGCTCTTTCGTTTCATCAAATTTTTCAGCAGGTATCTTCTTGGCAAGTTCCAACTCTGCTTCAAGTGCAGACAGTTTCTCCATTCTGCCCTTCTTTTTCATGTTTCCAGTGACCGGGTCTATATACTCCAAGGGCTTTATCCTGCATCCTATCTCTACACCATTGAATCTTACTGTGCTTCTGCCTGTCGGCCTTCTGGTCAAAAACAGCCTGGCTTTTACCACACTTCTTGGTATCGGGCAGTAGCTTTTTCCGCATATTATAGTCCCTCTTACCTCTCCTTCCACTCTTCTGTCTAACTTTATAGCCACTTCATTCCCCTTTTGTGCTGTTTTAGCCTTCTTGCCTCCCACCATTATGCTTTTCACGGATATGTTGACATCGAGAGGGGTTATGCAGATGTCGTTTTCCTCCAAATTGAGTCTGCCTTTGACTACC
>JAKATY010000016.1 GCA_021827955.1 Microcaldota archaeon
TGGATGATGTGATCGAATCTGGGGAGACCATGGCGCAGATGCGGGCGTTTCTAGCAGGACTTGGCTTCGAACGCATTTACCAAGTTGTCTTCTATGCGAATAACCCGGAATTCGCATCGCAGAGCGGCATACTCATCAGGGCTGGCGATTAGTGAAGAGGAGTTCATGAAGAACTATGCAAAAGACTGTTAGTATGATAATATAGTGTGGGCAATGGACATCAAAGCGCCCGGTGTGATAAAGCTTCTCGGGGAGCACGCGGTAGTATACGGGAAATTATCGGTAGCAGTTGCGGTGTCACTATATGCTAGAGCCAGCGTGGCAGATTCTAAGAGCGGCAGCATTACAATATTGCTGCCTGACATAAAAGAAGGGCGTTCCATAAACAGGCAGGAGCTGGAGCGCTTGTACTCAGGCTACAAATCGGCAGAGATCAACGCGTTCGTGGAAGCGGAAGGGAAGAGATAGGGAAGAGTGCTGCCTTTCGCTGTTGTGGCTGCGAGGTTGCACAAGGAAGGCGTGGGAGTGCTTGGAAAGAATATAAAAATAACATCAGAGATACCTATAGGATCAGGGCTGGCAAGCAGCGCAGCGTGCTCCACAGCATTTGCTACAGCATTGATAAGCTCTGGGGGAAAACGGATGGAGGACGAAACAATTATAGACATAGCGCGCGACGGGGAGCGGGTCGCGCACAAGAACCAGGGCGCCGGAGCCATAGACGTCAGCACAAGTTTCCACGGCGGCGTAGTAAGCTTCGAAAAGTCAATGGGTGCAAGGAGGGAGCATGTTAACGCGCTCCCCGAGTTGGTTCTGATAGACACCGGGCCAAAACTCAGCACCGCGGTTACTGTAGGCAGGGTGTCAGAGCACTACAAGAACAAGAGGGAATTGACGGAGCGCATACTTGAAGAGATAAACAGGTGCTCCGTTATGGGGCTGAGAGCCCTCAAAGACGGCGATTTTAGATCCCTCGGGGCCTTCATGTATGAGGACCAGGAGTGCTTAAGGCAGTTGGACGTTTCTAGTCCTGCGCTTGATAAGGCGGTCGAAATCGGGAAAAAAACCGGGGCCTTCGGCGTGAAGCTGAGCGGAGGGGGCGGCGGGGGCATAGCTATTGCGATAGGGAACAACCCAAATACGATTGTTGCTACAATGAATGGAATCGGATTCAACTCATACGTTGCGCACATCGCTGACAGGGGTGCGAAAAGCTATATTAAGAAAATTAAGAAAAAGGACATGAGCTGAAGATGATTTTGTGGTGGAGAGAATTGCAACGGCGGTCGGAACACCAAACATAGCGCTGGTAAAATACTGGGGGAAGCGGGATGCTTCGCTTAACTTGCCTGCCAACTCTTCCTTCAGCCTTACGCTTGATGAGAACCTGCGCACAACAACAAGTGTAATGTTTTCGGATAGCCTGGCTGAAGATTCACTCTTTGTAGACGGGGAAAAACAGGATCTAAACGATTCGAAGAATGAGAAATCTGCCTTTGCAGGCAAGGTGGTTAATATCTTGCGGGACATGGCAGGGGTCAGATCAAAAGCGCTTATAGCCTCCAGGAACACGTTCCCGAAGTCTGCAGGTTTCGCATCCAGCGCGTCCGGAGGAGCAGCCCTTGCTGTAGCCGCATCGGGAGCGTTGGGGCTAAACCTTGATACCAGGCATCTCTCTGTAATTGCCAGGCAGATAAGCGGCAGCGCTTGCAGGAGCGTGTGTGGTGGGTTTGTGGTGTGGCACGCGGGTGAAAAGGACGACGGTTCGGACTCTTATGCTGAGAGCATAGCGCCAGCATCGTACTGGCCGGAGGTCATAGACATAATGGCCATGATAAGCTCCACGAAAAAGAAGGTTTCGTCAAGCCAGGGACACGCACTCACTCCGAAAACCAGCGACCTTTACAAAGCGAGGCCGGCCACCGCGGAAGAGCATGTAAGAATGGTAGTAGACGCAATAGCGAAAAAGGATTTCGGGGCTGTTGCGGAGGTGACGATGAAGGACAGCAACAGCATGCATGCGGTGATGCTTGATTCATTTCCGCCTATTATATACCTGAACGACGCCTCAAGGGCGGTGATCTATGCCATACACGAGCTGAACGAAAGCGAAGGTTCTCCGATAGCTGCCTACACTTTTGATGCTGGGCCAAACGCACACATAATAACTTTGAAGCAGCATAAGGACAAGGTTATAAGCACATTGCGCGAGATAGTTGGTGATAACATGCTTGTGGCCGGCATTGGAGATGGGCCAAGGCTGCTCGGAGAAAATGAGTCGCTGATCAGGGATGGAGCACGATTGTAGGTATAGTTATGCCAGAAGTATACATGATAAAAATCGGCGGGGGGAGCATAACAGACCTTGAAAAGCCAAGAACCGCACGAAGGGATGTTATATCCAGACTTTTGCAGGAGATATATGACGCGCAGAAAGAAAAGGGATTCAGCGCAATAATTGGGCACGGCAGCGGCTCGTTCGGCCACGTTACTGCTAGCGAGTATAAGGTCAGTGAGGGGTTAATCGGTCCAGACAGCATGAAGGGGGCTGTGCTGACAAAGGTGGTTGCAAGCGAGCTTAACTTCATAGTAATAGACGAGGCAGTGAAGCTTGGCATCCCCATATTCCCGTTCTTCCCGTCAAGTTTTGCGCTTGCAGAAGGGAGAAAGCTGAAATCGGGATTTGTGGAACATATTGCAACCGTCATGAGGCGTGGATTCATTCCGCTGGTACATGGTGATGTTGTTGTTGACGAGAAGCAGGGCATATCAATTGCCTCTACTGAGGAGGTTCTGCGATTTATTGCGACAAAGATACCTGTGAAGAAGGTAGTCCTAGCGACCGATGTAGATGGGATATACGACAAGGACCCGAACAAAAACAGTGATGCGAAACTGGTGGAGAAGGTCAACCAATCAAACATAGACGATGTGATATCTGGAGCCAGCGTGGCGCATAAGGTTGATGTGACTGGGGGAATGAAGACGAAGGTTTCGATACTCTACGACATTGTCAGGTCGGGTAACGGTACCACTGGCCATATCCTGAATGCCCAGAAGCCTGGGGTACTGAAAAGCGTGCTTACTGGAGCGAACGGTGTGAGGCACACGGAGATAACAGTCCAGTAGCTCTTACAAATAAATACCTTGCCTGAAATAGTCTTTCGTGTTCAAGACTATAATATTCGACGTAGGAGGCGTGATAATCGACTTCTCGGAAGACGCGTACATATCGTACCTTTCGAAAAGGTTAGGCCTAAGCAGCGGCTACCTCTCCGCCATCGTACTGCCATTGGTGGTTGATATGGAGTACGGCCGTATGTCGCTTCAAGCTGCAGAGAGAGAATTCTCCAAGGGCATTATGGTCCCGGAACCGCGGCTATATTTTGTCGAGGCCGCCGTAAGACTCGCCAAGGTAAACAAGGATGTACTCAAGCTTATGACAAGGCTAGGCCATCGATACAATCTCGGCATAATATCGAATATAAGTCGCACGCGGTACAAGGCGTTTGGGAAACTTGCAATAGACTCGCTAGTCGGGTCGGGAACAGTGAAAAAGGTCGTGACATCGTGCTCGGTTGGCCTGAGGAAGCCAGATGCAAGGATATACCGGCTTGCATTGAGGAGGCTTGGCGCGAAGCCAAGCGAAACTGTATTCATAGACAACCAGCCCGAGAATATTGTAGGGGCAGAGAGGGTCGGGATAAAAGGGATAAGGTTTACAGGTTACCGCAACCTCGTCAGGGACCTGAAGATGCTGGGAATCGGGTATTGAGCATGGGCCTAAATAGCGAAGCTGAACGCCTGCTTGCAGGCAGGTGGATCGCTGGCGAGAGGATTAGCGATGCGATACGCGTTGCGAAGCGTCTCAACGACGACGGAATCGCTGCGATAATAAACTACCTTGGGGAGCGGCACACTGACGAGAAAAAGGTGAGGTCCACAGTAAAAGAATACTCAAAGCTCGTATCGAGCATAGAAAAGAGCTTTGTAAAGGCCGACATTGCGCTGAAGCCTACAGAGATAGGGCTGGCGATTGATGAGGGGGAATTTGTGAGGAACTACACCATGATAACCCGCCTCGCGCTAAAACACAAGGTCTTCGTGTGGCTCGACATGGAGGAGAGTGAGTTTGTAGATAGCACGATGCGAGCGTACATGATTGCTGTAAAGAAGCGCAATGTAGGCATATGCATACAGTCGTACCTGAAAAGGAGCGAGGGGGACCTGGAGGAGCTGCTAAGCCATAAAGCCATAGTTAGGCTTGTCAAGGGCGCTTACAGACCAAAGGGCAGGGAGTTCTACAGCAGCTCAGGCACAGACAGGAATTACGTAAAGCTAATGCGCATCCTGTTCGAGAGAGGCGATAGATTCACGATTGCCAGCCATGATGCCAGGGTCGTGGAGGCTGCAAGGAGGCTGAACAGCCGTTACAGGAGGGACGTCACGTACGCGATGCTTGAGGGCATACGCATGGACTATGCGGAAAGGCTTGCTGGCGATGGAGAAAAAGTCTCCATATACGTGCCTTACGGCAAGGAGTGGGCAGCGTATTCGTACAGGAGGTTCAGGGAGCTCGGGAGCCTTAAGCTTGTGGCAAGGTCCCTGCTTGGCGGCTGAATGTATTCTTTATTAATCGTTGCGGATGAAACATTTTTGTGAACTTCATACATGCATTGTATTCCATCATAATAGGCATAGTCCAGGGCGTATCGGAATGGCTTCCGATAAGCAGCAAGACGCAGGTGCTCCTTGTCTCACAAAGCCTGCTCCACCTGAACTTCGAGCAGGCATACACCTTCGGCCTCTTCATGGAGGTTGGTACGATACTAGCTGCTGTGATCTACTTCAGGAGAGACATATACTCATTGATAAGGGTCATAGCACTGCGCGGCACAACTATGGAGAAGAGGCTCTTCTACTACGTGCTTACTGCTACCGTAATGACAGGGTTGATCGGCACGCCGCTTTACCTGATCGCAGACTCGATAACAGGGATATCGCTCGGCATACCGATGATCGTCATAGGGCTAGTGCTCATCGGCGATGCGTTCTTCATCTGGTATTCTAGGAAGAAGAGGCAGCACGGCCATGCTGCCAATACTAGGAAATTCGAGAGCATGAACTTCAAGGACTACATAATCATAGGGCTGGTGCAGGGCATTGCGGCATTGCCAGGAGTGAGCAGGTCCGGGGTGACGACAAGCGTGATGTTCCTAATGAACATAGAGCCTGATGAGGTTTTCAGGCTCTCGTTCGTGATAGGGATATTCGCATCGCTCGGCGCGTTCGGCCTGACCTTCTTCGCAAGCCACACGAACGTGGTTGCCGCGCTTTCAGGAATAGGCTACGCAGGCCTTGGGATAGCGATAGTGACAGCTACGATAATCAGCCTGCTGCTGATAGACTTCCTCATAAAGGTAGCAAGCAAGAAGAAGATAATATACCTGATCGGCGCGCTCGGAGTGATAGCGCTGGCGAGCGGGATACTTTACATCGTGTACGCACATCTCGGGATAGCAGTGGTAAGCTGACCTGTCCTTTTGGCTTGGGGCCGCCGGTTTCCGCACCCATCTTATTTACCTTTTTTATGCATTTTTGAAACCTGCCGAGCAGTTTGCGCAGGGCGTGTTAAACGCTCCACTACCTTCGATAGTATCACAAAACCCGTTAGTAGAAGCGTTATTGTCCCAATCTCCCCAACCATCTGCACAGAACCAGCAGAACTTCCAATCCCTACTACCCACATCACAACCACCGCAACCCACCACGCTGGATGAGCTATTATCTTCCTTAAGCTCGGCATACAATCACTTCGCAAATCTGATTTATAAACGCATAGCGTTAGCTGGCATTTTTGTGGGTTAGGTAAATGAAAAACGAATACCCCTTTGTAGAAAATTGGAAAGATGGCTTGACAATCGTGGCCATCGCTATTGCCTATGCTTCATTTCTAACCTATATCTTTTGTGTGGTGCTTTAGATGGCAAAATACCAAATTATACCAGTAAATATACCAAGAAATATTAACGATATTACCAAAGCCCACCCAAAATCTAAGCTAAAACCCATGCCTAAACCGAATAGCAATCCTAAAAATGCTATTACCTCGCCAGCCATAAGAACGCTAACTGAATACTGTGCAGCATCAGCAAAATGTCCCGCTATTAAGAAAAGCCCAAATAGCACAGCCCCTATCTCAGTAGCTTCGAGTATGCCCCCCACATATCTATTTAAAAACCTAAACTTTTTACAGTTTTCTACTGCCTCAGAAAGAAGCATTATCAGTTTTCGGCCTGTTCAAGAGGCTTACTCGCCTTGAGGTGTCAATCATGGCGATAAACGAGGATACCAAGCTGGAGGAGCTGCAGCGCATAAAGGGCGAGCTTAGGGAGCTACTGCCTTTGCTATCAAAATGGCGTGTAGAAGAGCTACAAAAGCTAGTATCGGAGCATTACACTAAAAAGTGGAGAAAAAGGCGTTTTACGAAATATGGGGCTATCAACAAGGGCTTCACGCAACGCGAGCTTGACCTGTTCCTTGACGCTGTGAAAGAGCCTCGCTTTAAGCTATTGTTCTCCTATCAGGCCTATCTGGGCCTTAGGATAGGCGAGGCCTGCAAGCTCAATATGAGGGATTTTGATTTCAAGATAAGGGAGCTTAGGGTCAATACGGAGAAGGCCCATACGCTAGACACGCTGATAGTGCCTCAATTCCTATTTGAGCAAACGCTGGAATACATACGAACAAATCAAAAGGCGATAGAAGGCGCACAAGGCTATCTTTTCTACAAAGACCAGCAGAAAAGCAGGAAGGGAACGCCTTACTTAGACCTCAATTACGTTAGGAATAGATTTAGGGAATACATCTCGCTTGTCGCTCTTAATGAAGCATATGCTTCTACTGATGAAACTATACCAAATAGAACCAAGCGGACTCTGCACAGGCTTACAACGCATTCGCTGAGGCATTATGCAATTACCACTTTCAACAGGGCTGTTAATGGGAATATTACGCTCACTAAGGCGTTTGCTCGGCATAGAGAAATCGGCTCAACGCAGGTCTATATCCATACGACAAAAGATGAGCTTTATGGAGCGATAGACCAAATGTTTTCTCAAAAATCCTTTAACACAACAAAGGCAATATTATATGGAAAATAACTTTAAATTTTTTATAAAATTTGCAATATTTTATCTGACAGGATACATCCTGTCGGATTTTTTATTATTGATGTTTGGAATTTTATTCATTTCCATAACCGCATTATTAATATTGATTTCAAATATAATGTAGGGATACGATATGAACAATCAGAGTCTTGAAAAGTCAGCAGATATTAAAGATAAATTTGAGGTATTACAAATGTCTGTTAAAGATAAACTAACTGATGCCGAGAATCAACGTGCTGACATAAAAGAAATCGGCAATCTAATTGTTCCTTCTATTATGACAATTATAACATTTGTTGTCGGTATCCTATTGAATATTTTGTATTATTGGATCTCAGCAGCATTTCTACTCATGCTTGTTTGGCTTGCGATTTTTATAGTAATATCAATGAAGTCCCCAAAGACCATATTTGAACCGAATCTCTTAAGGAAAAATTATTTATCGTTTGCTAAAACTAATGCGTCTGCTACCTACTCTCTAGTTGTTATTTATATAATTGCTTTAATTCCTTTAATTTTATTATTAACTAATCTTATACCAGTAGTTAATGCTTTTAACCCGATTCTACCTACAATTGCAGTTGTTTTGGTTATCATATCTGGTATTTTAACTCCCTCTTTTGTTTTAAGAATGACAGCAAGCCCCATATTTCAAGAATTCTATAAATTGTATAAAGTATCTGGTGAACATAGGAGTGGTAATTATGACCTTTGGAAAAAAGAGCCAGAAAAACTTAGGAACGCAAATAAAAAAATGGGGGCTTTCATTTTTCTCTTTATACTCGGAGTGGGTGTTTTATTTGTTATTACTTTCTCCGAATCATTAAAATTGATAGGGAATATCCCAGTTCTGTTATTTTTCTTAGCTATGGAACTTCTAGCTTCTTTCTATTTGCAAAAGTATTTCTCCGCTTCAGATGCGAAAAAAGAGCTTTGGGATACTATTGATAATCTCACTAAACTAAATGATAAACTCCATAAGCTCTCTATAGATAATAATTATACAGAAACATATTATAGCGCTCTTAAAAAGCAATTTTTGCTTGCGAAGAAATATGATATAGGTATAAATAACATTTTTAAGTTTATATCAACATATAATTTTACTATGAATGAAGATTATTATGAGAATACATATCTGAATAAAGATGGCAACATGGTGGATAATGGTAATAAGTCAGAATCTCAATCTATTCAACCTACGCAATCTAAAAAAGAAAATGGGGCCGCCGGGATTTGAACCCGGATTTGCTGGTTTCTTCATATCTCGATTTGCATTCCAGATTATCATCATTGCGGTTGCCCGCTCATCCGGCATAAAATATCTGGAGCCAGCCGCGCTGCCAAGTTACGCTACAGCCCCTGCTTCTTGAATAGGGAAACCAAGATATAAATGCCTACTGCGTAAGGGCATCATGCGAAAGGTGCTTTTCCGCGGTCAAGATTTCAGCGTAGTGGAGCACGATGCCCTGGTGAGGGGAAAACGCTACAGGTTTGCAAGAGTTGTCGAGAGGGATTCGTCCGTTATCCTGCCGTTTCTTGATGACGGCCGTATCGTGCTTGAAAGGCAGTACAGGCATGCGATAGGCAGATGGGTATATGAGCTGCCAGCAGGCCACATAGAGAAAGGAGAGTCTCCGGCAAAGGCTGCGGCAAGGGAGCTCAAGGAGGAGACCGGTTACAGCGCCAGGGAGATGAACTTCTTGTTCAAGACATACGAGCTGCCCAATCTCACATCTGCAATACGGCACTACTATGTGGCGAGGGGGCTGGTGCGAGGCAGG